>JBKJUD010000240.1:0-12060 GCA_046590735.1 Candidatus Eiseniibacteriota bacterium
GTCGTGCACCGCGGCGAGCGCGGCGAGCAACTGGCTGCCGCGGGCCTGGCGCTCATCGACGCCCAGGAGCGCGATGGCGGCGAGCCGTCCCTCGGGGCTTCGCACCGGCCCCAGCGACCACAGCAGGGAGGCGAGTTCCCCGTCGGCGGCGCGGACGGTGAGCCGCACCTCGTCCACCGGGCCACGGGCAGCACGGGCAAACGCGTCCTCGGTCGCCTCGAGATCGGCGAGCAGCGGGCGCAGCGAGATCGCGCCCGCCGCCACGGGCGACACGCCCAGGAACGCGCGCGCGGTCTCGTTCATCCACAGGATTTCGCCGCGCGGGCTGGCGAGCAGGGCAATGCGGTTGCAGGCGGCGAGAATGCGCTGGGCGGATTCGGCGGGGGTGAGGTCGCCACGCAGGGCCGGAGGACGCGATGGGTCCGCGGTATCGCGCCGAGGAGGTCGACCTTCCTCGAGAGCAAACGACTCGGGCCGACGGGGGGTGGACATCAGGTGTCTCCAGCTGCGCGGGAGGCGATGCATGGGGGAGCGACAAGTGCGACCGCAAGCCTAGCGAGGGAGCGGCCGCAGGGAAAGCGAAACTCGCGTGGACCAACCGAATCCTGCCGGCCGAGCCCTCAGGCGTTGACCAACAGGTCCGCGACGCAGGCGCCGCCCTTGCCGCGACGCTTGGCGGCGTACAGCGCGGCGTCGGCGGCGCGCAGCAGTGTATCGGGATCGCCGCCGTGCTCGGGATACGTGGCCAACCCGCCGGAGACCGAGAGGACACCCGTGACGCCGTCGACCTCGATCTCGCGCAGCGCCTCCAACAAGGTGCCGAAGAGCACCAGCCCGCCGCGCGCGGACGTGTGCGGCAGGATCAGCGCGAATTCATCCCCCCCGAGGCGGCCGACCACATCGCTGGCGCGCACCCGACTGCGCAACCTCGTGGCGAGATCGCACAGCGCCACGTCCGCCGTCGGATGTCCCACGCGATCGTTCAGGCCCTTGAGGTCGTCGAGGTCGAGATACACGACGGTGAGCGGCACGCCCTCGCGCCGGGCGCGCGCGAGTTCGCCGTCGAGGCGGTGCACGAATTCGCGGCGATTGGTCAGGCCGGTCAGCGGATCGCGCGTGGTGAGGCGTTCGAGTTCGGCGATCTGCAACAGGCGCCGGCCGACGTCCGCGGCGCGCGCGGCGGCGTCCTGGGCGATGCGGATCCGCGGTTGCAATCCGCGGCGCCCCGCGGCGCCGTGCAGGTGGAGCAGCCCGGCCGGGGGCCCTTCGTGGGGGAACGGCACGGTGAGCGTCTCGGCAGCGACGGCGGCCCGTGTTCGCGGGGTCCGCTGGACGGCGGCCAGGCCCCTCAGGCGCCACTCGACGGTCACCGCGTCGATGGCCAGCACGCGCCGCAGTTCCTCGCCCACGCCAGCGCCCAGCTCCCGCAACGACGTGGCCTGCGCGAAGACCGCGGAGAGTCCGCGCTCGAGCGCCAGCTCGCCGGATTGCGCGTCGTGACACCGCCGCAGCGCGGCGAGCTCGAGCGCCAGCGAGAGCGCCCTCGCAGCCTCGGCCACCGCGTGGGCGCAGGCGTCCGGGTAGTGGAGCGCGACATCGCCGCCGTCCGTCGCGAAGAACCCGCGGCACGGTCGCCCGGTGGCCAGCGGCACCAGCAACAGGCGGCGTACCCCGAAGGAGCGCGCCGCAGACGAGAGATCGCCGTCCTCCGCACTCGCGGTGACGGGGTGGAGCGTCAACTCGGCCCGCTTCAGAAGCGCCGAGCCGCCGACCGGGATGTGCATGGATGCGACGAGCTGCTGCTGATGCGGCGTCAGCCCCCGTGTGCACAGCGGCAGATAGACGGGCGACGCGTGGGCGGAAACATCGCGAAGACAGACGGCGGAGCGCGTGCTGCCGAACAGCTGCATGGCCGCATCGGCAAACGCCCGCCAGGTGCACTCGGCGCCCCGGCGGCCCTGGGAGGCATGGTCGACGAGCCGATGGCAGGTCTCGGAGAACCGCGCCAGGTCGCCGGTCCGTGGGGGCGCCGGGGCCGGGTCCATGGTCTGGCCTGTCGCTGCCTTCATCCTGAGCCTCCTGCGAGTGCTCCGCGCGCCGGACATCCATGCCGGCGAGCCCTTCGGGGCTGGAGTAGTACCCCTCATCATCGGCGGGGTGGCTCCAGCACTTGAGCCATCAGGTGGAGGGAGAATACGGGGAGGAGTGACGGGGAAAGAGGCCGCGCCCTACGGACGGCGGGCGATGAGCAAGGCGCTGGGGTCGTCCAGACGGACGATCCGGGCGCGGCCGAACCGCGCCTGCGTGAGCAATCCGGTCAGGTCGCTGGTCGAGTAGGCCGTGCCACCGCGGGTATTGACCATCATGTTCACCGCGAAGAACAGCGCCGCTGCACTGCCGGTACGCCGCGGATTGGTGACGAATTCCTGCACCACCAGGCGCCCCCCGGGCACCAAGGCGGCGCGCGCCTTGCGCAGGACCGTCAGGCCGTCGCGCCGGCTGACTCCGTGCAGGATGTTCGACACGAAGACCATGTCGAAGCCGCGGCCCAGGCTGTCGTGGAGGAAGTCGCCGGGGTGCGTGGTGACCCGGTCCGCGAGGCCCGCGGCCGCGATGCGCCCGGCCGCGATCTGCGCCGCCACCGGCCGATCGAACGCCACCACCTCCAGCGACGGCGACGCGTGCGCGAAGGCGATCGCGTAGGTGGCCGGCCCGCATCCGACATCGAGTAACCGCTTCACGCCCCGCAGCGGGACGCGCGGCAGGACCTCGGGCAGGCGCGGTCGCGCGATGTTGTCCATCGCGCGAATGAACGTTTCCATTTCTGCGCGCGCGCGCGCCGAGCGTGGCGGCGGCGCCAGGGCGGATGCGGCCGGGTGCAGCAGGCCGTCGACATCGGATGCGTCCCACCCCAGCGCGTGTCCCGGCAGGTCCCACGCCGGCAACCCGGTGCGCACGACAGCGGGCAGGTGCGCCCAACTCTCGAACATGTTGACCTGCAGACCCATCACGTCGCCCTGATAGTGCGGGCTCGTCGACACGAGTGTCATCTCTGCCAGCGCCGTCAGACGCCAGGTTGCGCCGCGCCGCTCCAGCAAGCCGAGAGGCTGCAGCGCCTCGCAGAGGACGCCCGTGGCCCTCGCATCGATCCCCAGCGCCCGCGCGAGCGGCGCCGCCCCGCGCGGCTTCGCGTGCAAGGCCTCGAACATGCCGAAGCGGTGCGCCGTCAACAGCAGCACCGACCGCCGGTACGCGGTCGCCATGTCCTGCAGCCGGTAGATGGCGGCGATTGGGGACAGCTCCCGCGGCGATGCCGCCCGGCGCGGGGCGCCGAATGTCGGACCGGCCTGGACGCGGTCAGCCCGCGCGGCGCGTGTCGGCATCAGTTCGTCCGCGTGACCGTGACCTGCGGCTTGGGCGGGGGCGGGATGTCACGCAGGTCGGCGCGCAGGATCTCCACGCGCAGGGCTCTCTTGCGCGCCGCCACCCACTCATCCATCTTGCGCTGCAGGATTTCCGCCTCGAGCGCGTCGCGATCGGCCGCGAAGGAATGTCCGGCGACGGTCTTGCGTTCCGCGAGACGGAGCACCGTGAACCCCTGCGCGGTGGCCAGCGTGTCGCTGACCGCGCCCGGCTGCATTGCGAATGCCTTGTCGAGGATGCGCGGCTCGGTGCCGAGGAACGGCACGTAGCCCGATCCGCGACTGAGGTCGCCCGAGTCCTTGAGACCGCCGTAGTAGCCGGCGATCGAGTCGAGTGACGCGCCGGCGCGCAGCGCGGCGTGCAGTTCCGCGGCCTTGAGGGCGACGAGTTCCTTCTTGCGTGCGTCCTGCGCATCGCGCATCGCCTGCGCCTTCACCTCGGCGAACTCCGCGGGCTGGACCGGCACCGCGTCCTTCAGGCGCACCACGACGTACTGGGTGTTTTCCTTGTAGACCTTGGCCGCCCAGGCGCCCTTGCGCAGCGCCGGCAAGTCGGCGTCGAGGCCCTGCACGTAGCCGATCCCCGGCACTGGATCGCCCGCCGCGAACGCCGCGGAGGTCTGGATGCCGCCGGCGCCGCGCGCCAGCGCCTCGGCGTTGCTGCCGGCGGCGATGCGCTTGCGAATGCTCTCCGCAGTGGTGCGCGCCATCGAGTCCGCCATGCTGGCGGCGAGTTGCGCGCGGATCTGGTCGCGCACCTCGGTGTAGGCCTTCACGCCGCCCGGCTTTCGCTCCTGCGTCTGGATGATGTGATAGCCGAATTGCGTCTGCACCAGTTGACTGATCTGGCCGGGCTGCAGCGCGAAGGCTGCGTCCTCGAAGGGCTTCACCATCTGTCCGCGCCCGAACCAGCCGAGATCGCCGCCATTGCGGCCCGACCCGGGGTCCTGCGAGAACTGCTTGGCCAGCTCGGCGAAGTCGGCGCCGGCGCGCAGGGCGTTCAGCAGCGAGTCGGCGCGGGCCTTCGCCGCCGCGTCCGCGCCCGGTCCCGCAGCCTGGTCGACGCTGAGCAGGATGTGGCGCGCGTGCACCTGCTCCTCCTCCTTGTAGTCGGCCTGGTGCCCGTCGTAGAAGGCGCGCACCGCCGCCTCGGCGAGCGCGACCGAGTCCTGCGGCGGAATCTTCACGCCGATGTACTCGATGACGAACTTCGGCTTTGTCTTGTAATCCGCCCGGTGGGCGTCGTACCAGACCTGCGCCTCCGCGTCGTCCTTGAGGCGCTTGGCGTCGGCCACCCCTGCGATCACCTGGGTGAGGACCTGGTCGTACGGCTGCAGGTAGGTCGTGTCGCGCGACCCGACGCGCCACAGCACGGTCTGGCCGGCAAAGCTGCGCGGTCCCTGCACGACACCCAGCTGCACGGGCCGCGTGACCAGTGAGTCCATGAACGGCACTGGCCACAGCGAGTCCACCAGCGCGCCCTTGGCCAGCGTCAGCTTGTCGAGTCGGGCGCTGGCCGACGGGAGCTTGCCCGACACGTCCTTGCCCGATTCCCACTCGCGCGCGATCTTCGCCAGCGCGGCCGCGGCCTTTTCGCGTTGCGACGCGGCGGTTAGGCGATCGCGGATCACGGCGCGCAGCGAATCGGTCAGCGGCAACGCGGGCCGGCCAGCGGCGTCCGGCCCGGGCATCAGGCTGCGGCCGTTCTGGGCGTACCACGCCTCGATCTGCTTCGTGGAAGGCTTCGACGGCTTCTGCGCGTCGTCCCGCGCCACCAGGCGACTCACCTCCAGCCGGGGCGTGCGGAACAGCTCAGGGTGCTGGTCGTAGTAGGCGTGACGGTCCGCCTCGGTGGTGACGCGGCGCTTCTCGATGTCGGCGCGCCGCTTCACGTCCGCGATGATCTCGCGCAGCGGCGGCACCGCGCGGCCCTGGCGCTCGACGATGGCGCCCACGACGATCGCGTCCCCGGCCTGCGCCGGCCCGATCACGTGCACCGTGGTGTCCGAGTCGGCGTGGGCCAAAGCGGAGATCCACTCGCTCACGCGGCCCAGCGCGGGAATCTGCGTGGCCGGCACCTCGAACAGGTCGGTGTCGAGCACGCCGCCGTGCGTGACGCCGATGGCGTCGATGCGGGCGCCATCGCGCAGCGAGTCGGCCACCGCCTGCGCGTGCAGCAACTGCTGGCCGAGCACCGTCGCGTGCAGCGGATCGCTCGCCGGCGGAATCGCCAGCTTCACGTACCGGATGCGGACCCTGGGCCGCTTCTCGAACTCCTGCCCGTGCGCCGCGTAGTAGGCGGCGATCTCGGCGGGCGAGGCCTCGCCCTCGGGCTGCATCTCGCGCTGGTTGAGCGCGATGAACTTCAGGTGCACCTGCTCGTTGCGCTTGTCGAACTCGGCGCGCAACTGCGCGGTAGTGGGGGTGAAGCGCTGGCGCAGCAAACGGTCCATCTTCGCGGTGCGGGCGATTTCCTGCACGCGCGGCAGCACCTGCTGGTAGTTGGTGCCGGGCTGCGTCTTGTAGGTGGCGAACTTGGCCGGGTCGAACTTGCCGGCGGTCCGGAAGAAGGGATCCTGCTTGAGGATCGCGTCGGTCTCGGCGTCGGTCACGGCCAGCTTGGAGCGCTGCGCCTCGATCACCAGCAGCTCGCGCCGGAACAGCTCGTTCAGCACGTTCTGCTTGGCCATCTTCTGCAGGTCGCCGCTGAACGCCTCGCCCAATTGCCCGCGCAACTGGGCGAAGTAGGGGCCGGCGACGGCGTCGTATTCGGCTTGGGTGATGGAGCGCCCCGCGATGCGCGCGATGACCGGCGAGGCCGGGGGCGCCGGCGCCTGCTGCTGGGGTGGCTGGCCCTGCGGCGGTTGGGCAATCGCCCAGGCCCCCAGGAACAGGACGGCAAACAGCGCGGGGGTCACGAGACGCGGAGACAGGCGGACGGACGACATGATCGGGAAATACCCTCCGGGAAAATTGTGAACGTGAAATGGTACGGCAGGGTGCGAAAGAGGGCAAGCGGAAGGGCTGCGAGGCCGGCGCGACCGGGGAGGACGCCCGCGAGATTCTCCTGCAGGTCCGCTTGCAGGGGGACGATACCTGATTCGGACGCGTTGTTCACGGCATCTCTCCCGGCCATGATGGCCCCGCGGCGATCGCCCTTCAAGTGACCGGCGCCCCACCGCGACACCCAGGCCGACCGACGTGCAGGACCGGACCCATACAGCCGGCCGCTCCCGGTCAGCCGTCGCCACCTACAGGATCGCCCCTGCCCCTCGCGGCAGGAAGCCCGTCCCCGCTGTTGCCCCCGCGGCAGCTCCGGGGTGTCGTGGCCGCGATCCTCTGCAAGATCCCCGGGGAGCCGATCATCATCGGCTCCCCGGAATCGTGGGGGGGCGCGCCCGGCGCCCTACGCCAGGTCGAACCGCTCGCCGAGCTTCGGCGCCACCGCATCCCAGTGCATCGATGTCTGGATCGTCGCCGCGAACGACTCCGCCGGCTCCGGCTCGCCGTGCACCACGAACACCCTCTCCGGCGCGTGGGTCGCTGTGGACAGCCACCGCAGCAGTTGCGGCTTGTCGGCGTGCGCGCTGAGGCCGTGGATGGTCTCGATCTTGGCCTTCACCGGGATGTACTCGCCGAAGATCTTCACCCGGTCGGCGCCCTGCTGGATCGCGCGGCCGCGGGTGCCGGCGGCCTGGTATCCCACCAGCAGCACGGTCGTGCGCTCGTCGGCCAGCCGATTCTTGAGGTGGTGCAGGATGCGTCCGCCGGTGGCCATGCCGCTGGCCGAGATCACCATGAAGACGCCCGGCGTCTTGTTGATCGCGCGTGATTGCTCGACGCTGCGCGTGAGGCGGAAATCGCTGGACTCCAGCGGCGAGTCGCCGCTTGCCACGCGCGCCGCCATGTCGGCGTCGAAATCCTCGGGGTGATCCTTGTAGATCTGCGTGGCGCTGATCGCCATCGGGCTGTCGACATAGATCGTCATGCGCGGGATGCGGCCGGCGTCCTCGAGCAGCGCGAGGTGGTACATCAGCTCCTGCGTGCGGCCCAGCGCGAAGGCCGGGACGATGATCGCGCCGCCGCGGGCGTGCGCGTCCTTGATCAGCCGCTCGAGCGCCGCGGGAATCGCCTCGGCGTCGTGGGTGCGGTCGCCGTAGGTCGACTCGACGAGGATGGCGTCGGCGTCGCCCACGGGTGCGGGATCGGGCAGGATCGGCGCGTCGTAGCGGCCGATATCGCCGCTGCACACCACGGTGCGCGTGCCGCCGTTCGCCTTCGCGACGAGGTGGATCGAGGACGCGCCCAGGATGTGGCCGGCGCGGCGGAAGGTGGCGGTCAAGCCCGGCGCGATGTCGACCGGCGTGTTGTACGGCACGCCCACCACTCGCGCCGCGGCGGCGATCGCCTCGGACTCGGTGTACAGCGGCCGCGGGTCCTGGTGCTTCGAGCTGCCGCGCTTGGCGTGATAGCGCGCGTCTTCTTCCTGCAGGCGCCCGCTGTCGGGCAGCAGCACTGCGGCCAGCGCCGCGGTGGCGCGGGTGGCGATGATCGGGCCGCGGTAGCCATCGGCGACCAGGCGCGGCAGGTAGCCGGTATGGTCGATGTGCGCGTGGGTGAGCAGCACCATGTCGATCGACGTGACGTCGAGCGGCAACGGCTCCCAGTTGCGCAGCCGCAACTCCTTCAGCCCCTGGAACAGGCCGCAGTCGATGAGCAGGCGCTTGCCGCCGATGGTGACGAGGTGCTTCGACCCGGTGACGGTCCCGGCCGCGCCGAGGAATTCGAACGTGATGGACATGACGGGCTCCCGGTGAGATGGAGGGACACTGCAGCCTACGCGTCCGCCGCGCGCGTGGCAATCGCGCGGCCTCAGCCCAGCCGCATCAGGTGCTCGGGCACGCCGTCGTCGACGTGCGGCGGCGCGTCGTCCGGGATGATGACGAAGCCGCACTTCTGCAGCACGCGCACCGAGCCGACGTTGTGCACCGCGACGTAGGCGTGCATCGGCCGGTGGGGATCGACGGCGAGGAGTTGCGCGAGACCCTCGGTCGCGACGCCGCGCCCCCAGAATTCGCGGCCGATCCAGTACCCGACGTAGCGCCGGCCGTCCCGCACGAAGCTGCCGATGCTGCCGGCCAGCACGCCATCGAGCAGGATCGAGCATGCGATGATATCCGGTGTCTGCCGCAGCGTGGCCCAATGCGCCATGAAGGCCTCGAGGTCGCGCGAGGGGAACGCGGCCATCGTGGAGGCGTCGCGGTCGGCCTGGTGCGCGAAGAGCGTGGGCAGGTCGTCGTCGGTGGTCTCGCGCAATGTCACGATCATGTCGTTCCCCTCAACGCCTGCCACTCGCGGTCGAGCAGGCCGTACATCGCGGTGTCCGAGATCTCGCCGGCGACGATCCAGCGCTCGCGCAGCCGGCCCTCGTACTGGAAGCCGAGGCGCGTCAGCGTCCGCTCGGAGCCGGCGTTGCGCGGGTCGATGTCTGCCTCGACACGGTGCAGCCGCATTGTGCCGAAGGCGTGGTCGAGCAGCAGACACAGCGCCTCGTGCATGTAGCCGGCGCCCCAGTGCGGCCGGTCGAGCACGTAGCCGATTTCGGCGCGGCGGCTGGCCTCGTGCAGGTGGAACAGCGTGCAGCGGCCGAGGAAGGCGCCATCGGTGCGACGCTCGACGGCGAGCTCCAGCGACTCGCCGCTGGCGTAGCCGGCACGGGCGTCGGCGATCGCGGCGGCGGCCTGCGCCCGCGCGGTCATCGGCGGCTCGGCCCAGAACCGCGTCACCTCCGGATTCGAGAGCATCGCGAAGGTTGGCGCCACGTCCTCCTCGCGCACGAAGCGCAGGGCGACGCGATCGCCGGTGAGTGTCACGGGGGAGAACGCTGTCATGCACACCTCGGAAGGGGGACGGGCCGCGCGACGGCTAGCGCTGCGGTCCCGCCAGGCCGGACTGCTCGAGCAGCGCGCGCAGCACGTGCAGCGTCGCCGGCGGCGCCGGGACCAGCGGCGGGCGCGGCGGGCCGCCGTAATAGCCCTGCAAATCCATCGCCGCCTTGAGCCCGGCCACGCCGTAGCGGCTGGGCACCGCGCGCGCCAGCGCCATTGCCTTGTGCTGGAGTTCGCGCGCCTCATCGAGCCGGCCGGCGCGATGCAGTGCCAGGATGCCCAGTGGAATCTGTGGCGCCACGTTGGCCAGCGCGATGATGCCGCCGTGCGCGCCCAGGCACAGCGCGGCGAACAGGATCGGCATGTTGCCCACCAGCGTGTGGAAATCGCTCGGCGCGTTGTACACGATCTGCGAGACCTGCGTGACGTTGCCGCTGGAGTCCTTGATGCCGATGATGTTCGGATGGGCCTTGAGATGCCGCGCGACGCTCTCGCCCACCTCCACGCCGGTGAACGCCGGGACGTTGTACAGCACGATGGGAATCGGTGACGCCTCGGCGACGTCGAGATAGAACTTCGCCAGCACGTCCTCGGTCATCGCGGCGCGGTAGTACGACGGCGTGATCACCAGCGCGCACTCGGCGCCGAGGTCGGCGGCCTCGCGCGTGCGCGCCACGGTGCCCTGCGTGGACTCGGCGCCCGAGCCCACCATCAGCAGCTTGCCCTTCGGCGTCGCCTCGCGCGCTGCGCGGATCATCGAGATGCGCTCGTCGGCGGTGAGCAGCGGCGCCTCGCCGGTGGACGCGCAGACGACATAGCCGGTGGTCGTCTCGCCGTCCACCTCCACGGACTCCCACTTGGCGATGTTGTCCTGCAGACGATCGGTCGCCAGGCGGCCATCGGACCCGAACGGCGTGGTGACCGGGACCATGATCCCGGAAATGCTCAACAATCTCTCGTGCGGGTTGTGCGTCATCCCTTGACCACGACGTTCACCAGGCGCTCCTTCACGTAGATCACCTTGACCACCGACTTGCCATCGATGCCCGACGCCATGCGCCCGTTCGCCATCGCCAGCGCGGTGGCCTCGCCCTCGCTGATCGTGCGCGGGGCCTGCACCTTGTCGCGCACCTTGCCGTTGACCTGCAGCACCAGCTCGAAGCTGTCCTCCGCGGCCAGCGCGTCGTCCCAGTCGGGCAGCCGCTGCAGGTGGATCGAGGCGCCCTCGTGGAACGTCCGCGCCCACAGTTCGTCCGCCAGGTGCGGCGCGATCGGCGCGAGCAACAGCAGCAGCCGATGCAGCGCATCGCGCCACGCGGCCGCGAATCCCGCCGGGGGCGCCGCGCCCGCCGCCTCGCGCGCATCGACGAGGCCGGTCACGAACACCATCAGCGCGCTCACCGCGGTGTTGAAGCGATACTTTTCGTAGTCGGTCAGCACCTTGCGCGTGGTGCGGTGCGCGAGGCCGCGCAGCTCGGCGCCGGCGGCGTCCGCGTCGATCGACGCCTCGTGTCCCGCGCCCTGCGCGGCCAGCGGCCAGCCATCCAGCACCAGCTCCCACGCGCGGCCGAGGAACCGGTGCACGCCGACGATGCTGCGCGGATTCCACACGACGTCCTGGTCGAAAGGCGCCATGAACAGCTCGTAGACGCGCAGCGTGTCGGCGCCGAAGTCGTCGACGACGGAATCCGGCGTGATGACGTTGCCCTTCGACTTCGACATGCGGGCGCCGTCGGGCGCGTGCACGACGCCCTGATTGTACAGGCGGGTGAAGGGCTCGCGGAACTCCAGCAGGCCGGCATCGGCCATGACCTTGGTCCAGAAGCGCGCATACAGCAGGTGCATCACCGCGTGCTCGGCGCCGCCGACGTAGAGGTCGACGGGCAGCCAGTACTTCACCGCCGCGGGATCGAAGGGGCGACCGGCCTCGTGCGGCGAGGCGAAGCGCAGGAAATACCAGGACGAGCAGGCGAAGCCGCCCATCGTGTCGGTCTCGCGCGTGGCCGGGCCGCCGCACTCGGGACAGGTGGTCTGCACGAACGCGGGGATCGCCGCCAGCGGCGATTGCCCGGTGCCGCTCGGCTTGTACTGTTCGACCTGGGGCAGCAGCACCGGCAGCTGGTCCACCGGCACCGGCACCTCGCCGTGCGTGGCGCAGTAGACGATGGGGATCGGCGCGCCCCAGTAGCGCTGGCGCGAGATCAGCCAGTCACGCAGGCGGTACTGCACGGTGCGCAGGCCGACGCCGCGCGACTCGAGGTCCTCGGCGATCGCGTCCCAGCCAGCCTCGCTCGACATCCCGTCGAAGCGGCCGCTGTTCACCATCGTGCCGTCGCCCGTGAAGGCCTCCGTGAGCGGCGCATCGGCCGCCGTGCCGGGCGCCTGCACCACGGTGCGGATCGGCAGGCCCAGGCGGGTGGCGAAGTCGAAGTCGCGCGTGTCGTGCGCCGGCACCGCCATCACCGCGCCGGTGCCGTAGGAGGCCAGCACGTAGTCGGCGACGTACACCGGCACCTGCTCGCCATTGGCCGGGTTGATCGCGTGCGCGCCGGTCCACACGCCCTCGCGCACCCGCTCGGTGGAGAGCCGGTCGGTGTCGGTGAGGCGGCGCGCCTGCTCGCGATACGCGTCGACCGCCGCGCGTTGCGCCGGCGTGGTGAGCGCGTCGACCAGCGCGTGCTCGGGCGCCAGCACGCAGAAGGTCATGCCGAAGACGGTGTCGATGCGCGTGTTCACCACCCGCATCGACA
>JBKJUD010000314.1:0-3517 GCA_046590735.1 Candidatus Eiseniibacteriota bacterium
CATTGAACACGATGTTGCCGAGGATGATCGCGAGCATCGCGATGATGAGGAACGCCGCCGCCGCGGACAGCGCCGGGAAGAACCGTCCCGCCGCGCGGGTCAGCGCGGGTGTTGCGCGACGACTCATGTCTGCCCCGTCAGGCGCGCGCGCAGGCGGCCCACGAAGAAGCCGGCGGCCATGTTGATCAGGAACGTGATGGTGAACAGCAGCGCGCCGAGGAAGAACAGCGTCGAGTAGTGCGGGCTGCCCACCACCACTTCCGCCATCTCGGAGGCGATGGTGGCGGACAGGGTGCGCACCGAGTCGAACGGGTTGAGGCTGACGATGGAGGCATTGCCCGAGACCATCAGCACGATCATCGTCTCGCCCACCGCGCGCGCCAGGCCGAGCAGCACGCCGGCCAGTGCGCCGGCGGAAGCGGCCGGCAGCGTCACATGCCACGCGGTCTGCCAGGGTGTCGCGCCGAGCGCCAACGAGGCCTCGCGGATGGGACGCGGCACCGCGCGCAAGGCATCCTCCGCGACCGAGAACACGGTGGGGATCACCGCCAGCGACAGCGCCAGCCCCGCGCTCACCGCGTTGAGCCGCATCGGCGAGTGCGTCACCGCCTGCACCCAGCTCGCCAGCACCATCAGGCCGAAGAACCCGAGCACCACCGAGGGCACGCCGGCCAGCATCTCGATCACCGGCTTGAGCACCTCGCGCATCCAGTGCGGCGCGAACTCGGCGGCGAACAGCGCGGCGAACAGCGCGACCGGGACGCCGAACAGCATCGCCATCACCGTCGTCTTCAGCGTGCCGAGCAGCAACGGCAGGATGCCGTACTTCGGCACGCTGCCCACCGGCTGCCAGATCGAGGTGGAAAAGAAATGGTGGAGGCTGGCGTGCTGCTGCGTTTCCGCGTTGGTGAGCACCGGCAGCGCCTCGCGGAACACGAAGACGATCAACAGCAACAGGGCGACCAGCGAGGTCAGGGCGCACAGTCGCAGCGCGACGACGACGACCGCTTCCTGCAGATCGGCGCGACGGCGAGCGGGGACGCGGCGATGCGGCTCGTCACCCTGCGCCCGGGAGGCGGGGGTGACGAGCGCGATCACCGGCGGCGCCGACTTACTGGAGCGGGAAATATCCCATCGTGCTGGCAAGCGCCTGTCCCGCTGGCGACAATACGTAGTCGATGAACTTCTTCACGTCCCCTGCCGGCGCCGTGCGCGTGTAGAAGAACAGGGAGCGTGACAGCGGGTAGCTCCCATCCTTCACCGTCGCCTCGCTCGGCATCACCGGGGGCGACGAGGCGTCCTTGGCGATCGCGCAGTCGCGCACGCCCTTGGTATACGCCGCTCCGCCGTAGCCGATGCCGTTGACGTCCTTTGACACGGCATTCACCACCGCCGCAGTGCCCTGCAACGTCTGGGTGTTTGCCACGAAGTCCTTGCCGGCGAGGACGTGGTCCTTGAAGAACGAGTACGTGCCCGAGCTGTTCTCCCGGCCGTACAGGATGATGGGCGCGTCGCCGCCGCCGACCTGCTTCCAGTTGGTCAGCGTGCCCGTGTAGATACCGGCGAGCTGTTCAAACGTCAGCGCGGACACCGGATTCTGGTCGTTGACGTAGATTGACAGGCCGTCCCGGGCCACCGGAATCTCGATGCCCTCGGACTGGAACTTCTCGTGCAGCTTCACCTTTTCGTCGTCCTTGATCTGGCGCGATGCGGTGGCGATGTCCGTCGTTCCGTTGATCAGCGCGGCGAGCCCCACGCCCGACCCACCACCGGTCACCTGGATCACCTCACCCTTGTGGGTGTTCATGTAGTCTTCCGCCCAGCGCTGGGCGAGGATCACCAAGGTGTCGGAACCCTTGAGCGTGACGCTGCGACTCCCGCCGCACGCGGCGAACGTCCCGAGCCCGGCGAGCAGGGCAGCGGCCATGGCGATGCGTGAGAAACGATTCATCGATGTCTTCCTCCGAAGAGTGCAATTCGGCGCGCCCCGGCGTCAGGCCGCGGCGCGCCCGCGTCAGAACTTGTGTTGAAGTTGGACCAGCAGCAGGTTGTCGGCCGGATCGGCGTAGACGCCACCGGCGAGCCTCTCGGTCGCGATCACGTCGTACGACACGGTCACCCGCGTGTGGGCGTCGTGGAAGTGATTGAGCGCCACCGACCAGCGACGGTACTGGTCGTGTGGCGCGTCGATGTTGGGATCCCAGCGATCGTAGCGAAGCGCGAACTGCGCCTTCGCACCCAGGGCCTGCACCCACATCGCGTACCAGCCACGCGCGCCGGTGGCCACGTGCGCCGGGTTTGCCCCCTCCCGCAGGAGCCTCGGGTTCGCGGTGGGAGGACCGCCCACTAGCAATACGGCGGTCGAGTCCGAATTGAGGTCATGGCCGGCGTAGAATTCGCCCAGGAACGATCCCCCGCCCAATCGCGGGAGCTGATAGCTGGCCTGCGCGTCCACGCCGACGCGCGTCTTGTCTGTGACCACGTCCGGTCCGGTCAGCGCGACGACGTTGCGGCCGCCGTAGTAGCTCGCGCCGGCGCCGATCACGCGACCAGTGTAGTGGCCGCGCGCCAGCCAGTCCTTCGCCGAGGTGGGATCGCTGTTGGGGAAGTCGGGGTTGTTGATGCCGCCGCCATTCACCACCGCCGCCACCGTCTGCCATGCCCCGGTCCACGAGCTGGTGATCTTCACGCCGCGATCGCGTTCGCCGCTGAACAGCACGTTCTCGGCCCGCGAGCGTTCGGGCAATTCGCGCACACTCGAAGACCGCTCGATCTCGTAGCCGAAGGGCAGGGCGAACTGGCCCATCGTCAGCGCGTGGATGTGATGGGCGGTCCACGGATCCTTCAGCGTCACGGTGGCCTCGAGCAACCGCACCGCGCGGTCGCTGCCCCCATCGAAGTAGATCACGCCCTGGCTCAACGGACCGGAGTCGTAGGTGAGCTTGAGCCGGGCGCGGCGAATGAGGAAGTAGTCCTTGTTGGCCGACGACAGCGCGCCGGTGGCCTTCACGGTGTCCGCGCTGGACTGGTCCCACTGCATGCGTGCCTGGACGTAGCCGGAGAGCTTGAACATCTTGAGCTTGGCGACGTCGGATTGCAGGGCACCGATGTTCGCGGCGGGCAGCGAGTCCGCGGCGGGCGCCATGTGCGACGCGCCGGCCGGTTGGGCGCTCACCGGGACCGGCGCCACGGCGAGCAGCGCCGCGAGGCCCAGGAGCGAGATGGACGACGACGACAGGGAGTGCAACGACACGTGTTCTCCTCCAGGGATCGGCCGCCGGGACGGCGGCGAGGACTTCGGGCGGCGAGGGGTCATCGGTGCAGAGAATAGAGCCTCGAGGTTGCCGGAAGATGGCGGGCGTGTATCGGAACTGTGAATTCCGTCAGCCGATCCCCGCTTCCGTTCCCACCCGCGACGCCCGGTATCCGACCCCGGGTACCGTCTCGATCAGGGTGCCGGCCCTTCCCAGCTTCACCCGCAACCGGCGGATGTGCACGTCGATCGTGCGCGGGTCGC
>JBKJUD010000407.1:0-2638 GCA_046590735.1 Candidatus Eiseniibacteriota bacterium
GTCGACGATGCGGTTGATCGCCTCGGGCGCCGAGTTGGTGTGCAGGGTCGCGAATACCAGGTGACCGGTTTCCGCAAGGGTGAGCGCGGCGCTGATGGTCTCGAGGTCGCGCATCTCCCCGACCAGGATGACGTCCGGGTCCTGGCGCAACACGTACTTCAGGGCGTTGCCGAAGGAGTTGGTGTCGGCGTGCACCTCGCGCTGGTTGACGATCGACTGCTTGTGCGAGTGGATGAACTCGATCGGGTCCTCGATGGTGACGATGTGGCAGCGGCGCTCGCGGTTGATGATGTCGATCAGCGTCGCCAGCGAGGTCGACTTGCCGGAGCCGGTGGCGCCGGTGAACAGCACCAGGCCCTTGTGCCGCGTGGTGAAGTCGCGGACGACCTTGGGCAGGCCGATCTTCTCGAAGGGGACGACGTCGAAGGGAATCTTGCGGATCGCCATGCCCACCGAGCCGCGCTGCCAGTAGATGTTGCCGCGGAAGCGGCTGAGCCCCTGCACGCCGAAGGACAGGTCGAGTTCGCGCTCCTGCTCGAACCGCTTGCGCAGGTCCTCGGTGAGCAGCGAGTACGACAGCGCCTGGGTCATTTCGAACGTCAGGGGCGGGCGGTCGGCCGAGACGATCTCGCCATCGACGCGGTACTGCGGCGGCACACCGACGGTGAGGTGCAGGTCGGAGGCGTTGAGGGAACACATTTCCTCGAGCAAGTCGCGAAGGATCACCATGACCGTCTGGTCTCTCTGGGGACAGCGGGGATGCGACGGAACCCGCCGCGCTATTCGATGGCGGCCGTTTCCTTCAGGAGTTCTTCGGCCGTCGTGAGGCCGGCCTTGAGCTTCAGCAGTCCATCGCCACGCATGGTGATCATTCCGTCCGCAATCGCCTGGGCGCGGATCACCGGGAGCGAGCGGCGCTCGAGGATGAGCTCGCGCAGCGCCGGGGTGTTGGCGAGCACCTCGAAGACGCCCACCCGTCCCTTGTAGCCGCTGCTGTTGCAGGTGGTGCAACCGCGTCCCCGGAAGGCGGTGGCGTCCTCGCCCGGGTTGCCGCCGAGCTGCTCGATGACCGAGGCGTCGAGCTGCGCCGGCTCCTTGCACGAGGCGCAGATGCGCCGGACCAATCGTTGCGCGACAATGACATTCAACGAGCTGGCGACCAGGAACGGCTCGATGCCCATGTCCATGAGCCGGGTCACGGTGGCCGGCGCGTCGTTGGTGTGCAGGGTGGAGAGCAGCAGGTGGCCGGTGAGCGCAGCCTTCGTGGCGATCGAGCCGGTTTCGTGGTCGCGGATCTCGCCGATCATCACGATGTTGGGGTCCTGCCGCAGGAACGACCGCAGCGCCGCCGCGAAGCTCAGGCCGACTTCCTCGTTGATGTTCACCTGGTTGATGCCGTCGAGGTTGTACTCGACCGGGTCCTCGGCGGTCATGATGTTCACGTCGGGCTGGTTGAGCAGCGTCAGCGCGGAATAGAGCGTCGTGGTCTTGCCCGAGCCGGTCGGGCCGGTCACCAACACCATGCCGTACGGTTGGCGCAATCCGTGCATCAGCGTGTCGAGCGCCGACTGCTGGAACCCGGCGCGGGTCAGGTCGACGGTGAGGTTGGTGCGGTCGAGCAACCGCATCACCAGCTTCTCGCCGTAGACCGTCGGCAAGGTGGCGATGCGCACGTCGATGGACTTCTTCCCCACCTTGATCTTGATCCGGCCGTCCTGCGGCACGCGGCGCTCGGAGATGTCAAGGCTGGCCATGATCTTCAACCGCGAGACGATCGCCCCGCGCAGGCGCCCCGGTGGCGACATCACCTCCGAGAGCTGCCCGTCGATGCGGAAGCGCACACGGAAGCGTTTCTCATAGGGCTCGAGGTGGATGTCGCTGGCGCCGCGGCGCACCGCGGCGAGGAAGATCTGGTTGACGAGGCGGACGATCGGCGCCTCGTTGGCCTCAGAGGCATCGACGGACTCCGGCTCGTCGCTCTGCTGCTCGATGCTGTCGACGTCGATGTCGTCGCCGGCATCCATCAGCAGGGTGTCGGTGCCCAGTTGCACGGTGTCGTACTTGCGGTCGATCAGTTCGCGGATGCCGGTCTCCGGCGCCAGCACCGGCTCGACCTCGAGACCGGTGATGAAGGAGATGTCCTGCATCGCCACCAGGTTGTGCGGCGTCGACAGGGCCACCACCAGCTTGCGGCCGCGGCGGGCCAGCGGCAGCGCGCAGTGACGGGTGGCGACCTCGCCGGAAATGCTGAGCACGGCGTCGTCCTCGATCGGATAGGTCGCGAGGTCGACAGCCGGGATGTTGTAGGCGCGCGAGGTGGCCTGGACGAGATCGACCTCGGGCACCAGCTTGAGGCGGATCAAAGCTTGGCCGAGCGAGCAGCCCGAGTCCTTCTGGATGCGGAGCGCCTGGCGGAGTTGGTCCGGGGTGATGAGCCCGGCTTCGACGAGGCGGGTTCCGAGAGAGTCCTGCACTCCTCCTCCGGTGTGCCGTCTGCTGATGTGGTGAGCGCTGGGGACGCACGGGCACGGCAGAGCGCGAACCGGGAGCGTCCTGCTCGCCGGTCTCATGCGGCATGCGAAGGAGGGTATCGGCGGGCGGGCCGGAGAGTTCAGTGGTCTCTGGCGTCGGCTCCCCG
>JBKJUD010000458.1:0-3944 GCA_046590735.1 Candidatus Eiseniibacteriota bacterium
GGAGGCGGAGAAGACATCGGGGGCGATCACCGCGTACACCACCGCGACCTCGGCGGCCGACTTCAACGCGAAGCTGGCGTCGTCGTGGGACCTGATCGTCTTCGCGCGCCAGGTGACCCCGACGACGCAGGTGTACGACAACGCGCTGCAGGCGAAGATCTGCGACGGCAAGCAGAAGGCGCTGCTCACCGACTTCTACCTGCCGGCGGCCGGACCCAACCCGATCCTCTCGTGCGCCGGGGTCCAGATTTCCGTGAACGGCGCCACGAACTACACGCCGCTGACCGGCGACGGCCGGCTGCTGGTGGGTAACTTGGCGCTGACCAATCGCGGCTACGCCCCGTACTTCGCGCGCACGCTGACCGTCGTGCAGAATCGCGAGACCTGGGTGATGCAGTCCACCACACCGGCCGGCGCCCCGGCGATCATCGGCAACGGCGGCCCCGACATCGCACAGACCTACTTCTACAGCGTGCTCACGCGCGGCTACGGCCGCATCGACCCGAGCCCGCAGATGCCACGCTACGTCGTCGGCCAGAAGCTCACCGCCAGTTTCCGCATGGGCCGCTCCTACGTGCCCGACGGCGGCTGGGACGCGGTGGTGGCGACGGTGGCGCTCGACCGCCCGGGCGCCGGCGCCATCGAGAACTACACGCTGTACGACGACGGCACCAACGGTGACCGCCTCATGGGCAACCACCTGTGGGAGGTCACCGTGCCGACGGCAGCGACCGTCGCCGGTCCGCACAAGTTCACCGCCACCTTCTACCTCACCAAGGATGGTTGCACGGTCCGGCGCGAGGCCGAGTACGCGACGGTGGTGACCGGATCCAACTTCACCTGCGTGCCGCGCGTCGTCTGCCCGCCCACCTACACCGGCGGGCCCGGCGAGGCGGTCGCGCTGGGCACCTGCTTCTACAACAACTGTCCGACGCCGCGCTCGTTCACCGTGTCGGTGTCCGACAGCAAGGGCTGGCTCTGCGCGGTGGACACGCTCGGCAACCGCACGCCCTATCCCACCGGCGTCGTGCTCACCACGGCGACGCTGCCCGCGCTGGGCTCGTTGTGCGTGAGCGACCTGCTGAACCTGAATCTCTGCGTGCCCACAACGGTGAGCGAGGGAGAGTCCACCGTGGTCACGGTGACGATCACACCGCGCGAGGGCGGCGACCAGGCCCGTTGCGTGCGCTCGGTCAAGGGCACGCGCAAGATCTCCAGCGTCGACGAAGTGGCGGTCCCCACCAACATCACGATCAAGGGACTCTACGACCCGAACCTGCGGATGGCGCGCTTCTACGCGTCGATGCCGGCCCAGGGTCGCACGACGCTGCGTGTGTTCGACCTCGCCGGACGCCTGGTGGCGACCCCGGTGGATCGCGATCTCGGCGCCGGGCTGCACACGTTCCGCTGGGATGGTGTCGATGCCGACGGGCACCGCGCGGCGAGCGGCTTCTACGTCTACCGCCTGCGGGTCGGGAACCAGGAGGCGGCAGGATCGATGATCATCACCCGGTAACCCCGCGGCGCGGGGAGGTGGGCTGAACAGGCAAGGGCGGGTCCTCGCGTGAGGGCCCGCCCTTCGCCGTGAGCGGCGGGCGGCAAGGCTAGCCGCCGGCGAGGGGGCCGAACACCTCCCGCAGGGTCGGCAGGACACGGTCCTTGGGGGACAGATCCGCGTCAGCGACCGGCAGCGGCCAGGCGATCGCGAGGTCGGGATCGTCCCAAGCGATGGCCAGGTACGGCTCGCCGGGACTCCAGTGCGCGTTGACCAGATAGCCGTAGAGCGCGCCGTCGCTGAGCACCTGGTAGGCGTTGCCGAGGCCCCGCGCGACGCACAGCGCGCGGGTGCGGTCGAGGGCGAAGGTCTCGACCGCGGCGAACGTGGGCGAGTCGCGCCGCAGGTCGACGATCGCCGCGAAGATCTCCCCGCTGATGACGTGGATGTACTTGTCCCACGGTTCGGCGTGGATGCCGCGCACGATGCCGCGGCGGGTGTTCTCGGCGACGTTCCACTGCACCGGGCCGAGGGCCGGCGCGCCGAGGGCGGCCAGTTTCTCCTGCTGGAATGCCTCGCGGAACGAGCCGCGCGCGTCGTCGAAGCGATCGAGTTCGACGACGGAGAGCCCGCCGATGCGGGTCGACGCAAGGGTCATGGGGCGGTGAGGACTCCAGAGGGTGGGTGGCCACGGCACACGCGCTCAGCATACCCGAGACGCGCTCCCCGGCCGGGAAGATTTCCTGTCCAGCTCCGCCGCGGCGCGCCGATAACCCCCCGGTCGCCCACAAGGCGGCCTGGCATGCGCCAGTCCATCGGGATGGAGAACCAGCCATGAGGCACCTGAACGTGCTCCCCCAGCGCCCAGACGCCGGACGCCGCTCCCTCGCGCGCCTCGCGCCCCGCGTCGCCGTCCTGCTGCTGACCACCCTCGCCGCGGCGCCCGGCGCCCACGCGATGGGCGCCGTCCGCGGCGCCCTCGCGCCGCCGGCCTACGGCGGCTCCCTGATGATCGGCTCGCTCGGCTGGCTCGACACCAAGGACGCCCTGCTCACCGGCTCCACCAAGGTGAGCGACCCGCAGGGCCAGCACACACGCGATCTCTACCTCGCCACCGGCGTCTATTACGGCGTCGGCCCGAACACCCTGATCGGCGTGTACCTGCCGTATGATTCGTTCCGCCGGTTCGAGCACGACGTGGTGATGAGCGAGAAGCAGGGCCTCAGCAACATCCAGTTGCTCGCGCAGCAGCGCGTGCTGCGGCACGACGGCACGCGCTCCCGCACCGAGTTGGCCGTGGGCCTGCGCGGTTTCTTCGAACCCCCGGGCGATGAGGAGTTCCCCGCGGTACAGCCGAACAACTACCGCGTATCGATGGGCGTGCAGCGGTCCGGATGGCGCTCCTTCGCGACCACCTCGGTGGCGTACACCGGAGCGGCCCATAAGTCCTACCTGCCGCTCGGCTGGACGATCAACAGCTCCTGGTCCATGCGCCCTAGCACAAGCTGGATGGCGAAGGGACACGACCTCGCCGTCGGCCTCGAGTCGAACTTCAAGACCGCCGCGAACGGGTCTTCGCGTCGGCTGTTGCTGGGGCCGATGGTGGAAGTCTACCCATTCGCGTCCATGTCCATCGCGGCGTCCTACGGGGTGCCGGTGTACGAGAAGGTCACGCCGAAAGGCTTGGGAGGCGGGAGGTCGCTATGGGTCAGCACATACCTGCTGTACTGAGCGCGCGGCGTCCGGCGTTCCTGGCCGGGCTCGCGCTGCTCGCGCTGCTGCTGTGCGGCGCGCCGCGTGTGGCGCCGGCGCAGGTGCTCTCCGCGCGGGTGGCGGTGCGCGGCATGACCTGCACGCTCTGTTCGAGCGCGATCGAGCGGCGGCTGCGCAAGGTGACCTGTGTGCAACGGGCGTCGGTGGATCTCGAGCGCGGTCTCGCGCAGTTGAGTCCGCGCGGCGGCAGCCGGTTCGATGGCCGCAAGGTCCTCGGCGCGATCCGTGCGGCGGGGTTCACCGCCGGCGACATCGAGGTGGTGGCCGAAGGCAGGGTGAGCCGCGCGCAAGGCGCGACCTACCTGACGTTGCCGGCCGGTGAGGTGGCGCTGCTGCGCAATGCCGGCGACGGCGCGGCTGGGCCGCACGAGGGAGCGCGCGTGCGCGTCGAAGGTCGTTTCAGCGATCCCTCGGGCGACCCGCGGGCATCCGTCGCGATCACGGTGCAGCATGTCGAGGTGGCCGCTGTTCCCTAGCGACCCGCCGGTCCCATGCGCCTGATCTCGCCGTTCCACAGCATCCGTGCGCGATTCCTGGCCGGCATCCTGGCTGTCGCGGTGCCGGCGCTCGCCACACTGGCACTGCTGCAGGACCGCTACGTCACGGGGTTGCTGACGGCGCTGGCGCAATCGCAATTCAGCAACGATGTCCTGGACGCGGCCGATGGCATCCAGTC
>JBKJUD010000477.1:0-4715 GCA_046590735.1 Candidatus Eiseniibacteriota bacterium
CCACCTGCCACACGACATCGTGCACGAACGCCACCTGCCCCGGCGCCACCTGCGCCAGCCAGGCCACCCCGACCAATCGCGTCGCATTCCATGCCAATGCGATCCCCGCCAGCAACACCGCGCCGCGGGCCCGCGTCCTTCCGGGAAGCGGCGCGACCAGCGCGAACGCCGCCATCGCCCCTGCCAGCGAGAGCCCCGTGCATTCCTCGATGATGATCAGCGTATATCCGGCCAGATGGACCTCCGCGCCCTGCGCGCGCGCGGCGATGCCCAAGCACCGCGCCACCGCGGCCAACCAGCCGGCGACCCGCGTCGGCAGCCCGAGCGCGCCGTTGATCCAATGGCTCGCCAGCGCCAGCAGGAACCACAGAGCCCCCAGGCGCAGCAGCCACCACGGCGACACGCGAAACCCGGCCGCCGGCCGCGCACCCGCGTTCATCGGCTTGACGATACCCGGGCCGCCCCGGACACTGCGGCGACGGCTCCGCGCGCGCACCGGCGCGCCGACCGCGCGGTCGCTCGGGGGACCCCCGCTCCGATGAATTCCACCACGTTGCTCTCCACCGTCAACTTCTGCCTCGGAGGAGTGGTCTTCCTCCTGGGGCTGGTCATCCTGCGGGAAAATCCGCGACAGCAGCTCAATCGCGTCGTCGCGCTCATGCTGTTCTTCGGCGGCCTCGGCTCGATCATCGGGGGCCTCTCGTTCCTCGCCAGCCATGACGCGCACGCGACGATGCAGAAAGCCGTGCAGGCAGTGCTCTTCGAGAACCTCTCGCCGCTCTGGGAGTTCTTCTTCCCAACCCTGCTGCTGTTCGCCTGCCTGTATCCCGACGAGCATCCCATCGTCCGCCGCGTGCGCAGCTTCGGCACGTTAATCTTCACGCCCTACGCCGTCCACCTCGGGTTGACCGCGCTCGCCTGGATGTCGCATGGCCACCCGGTCATCCGCCTGCCGCGGGCCTGGGAATCGCTGGACACGGTGGCCTCGCTGGCCACCGTCGGCCTGAGTCTGATGCTCGGCGCGCACCGCTGGCTGTTCTCGCTGGTCAACGTCGGGGTGGGCGTGCTCACCGCGGGAATCCTGCTGGCGTCGTATCGCCGCGTCGCGGTGGAGCGGATCCGCCACCAGCTGCGCACCATCGGCCTTGGGCTGGTGGCGTGCCTCGTGTTCTACATCAGCGCCTCGTCGCTGCCGCTGCTGTTCAACATCCGCCTCACGGATGCCTCGCGTGCGCTGCTGGTGCTGCTGGCCTTGACGGTGGGCTCGGGTTCGATCGCCTTCGCCATCGTCCAGTACAAGTTCCTCGATGCGAAGCTGCTCGCACGCCGCGGCATCCTGTACGCGGTGGCCTGCGCGGTGCTGGTCGGCGTCTATCTCGGGGTGATCACGCAGGCGCGAACCTGGCTGGTGCGGGTCACGCGCTGGGACGCCAGCGTGCTCGAGCCGGTGTTCCTGGTGGTCGCGCTGATCCTGTTCCAGCCCGCGCTGGCGCGCCTGGAGGACTGGCTCGAACGCGCGTTCCTGCGCGATCCCGGCGACTATCGCAACGTGCTGGGCCAGCTGGGCGCCGACGTGCTCACCACGCTCGATCTCGACCAGCTGATGTCGCACTCCATCATCACCATCGCCGACGCGCTGCTGCTGCGCGACGCGCACCTGGTGGCGTTTCCCCCCGGCGCGCCCACCCTCGTGCGCAGCGGCGCCGGCGACGCGCCCACGCCCGCCGACATTGGCGCGCTGCGCGGCGCGGTGCTCGCACTCCCGTTGGACCGCCCCCTGCGGCTGTCCGAACCCTCGCCCGGTTTCGATGCGGAGCGCCGGCGGCTGCTCGAGAATCGCCTGCACGGACGCTTGCTGATCCCGCTGCGCGCCGGCGACGATGTGCTCGGCGCGCTGGTCCTCGGTGAGAAGCACACGCGCACCGGCTTCACATCGGAAGATGTGCAGTTGCTGGCGGCGCTGGCGCGGCAGATG
The DNA here is from genome assembly GCA_046590735.1 of Candidatus Eiseniibacteriota bacterium. Classification (GTDB taxonomy): domain Bacteria; phylum Eisenbacteria; class RBG-16-71-46; order CAZEPH01; family CAZEPH01; genus JBKJUD01. Next base: position 1,976 of record JBKJUD010000477.1, read on the forward strand.
GCGGTGTCGCTGCAGAACGCGTTCCTGGTGCGCTCGCGTGTCGAGGTGGCGCGCTACGAGGAAGAACTGGAGCTGGCCCGCAAAATCCAGCGCGCGTTCCTGATGTCCGAGTTCCCGCGGCTGCGCGGGTTCGACATCCACGCGATGTCGCAGCCGGCCAAGCACGTCGGGGGCGACCTGTACGACGTGGTGGTCGCCGAGGACGATGCGTTCTACCTTGCCATCGCCGACGTGTCGGGCAAGGGCATGCCGGCCGCGCTGCTCTCGGCGATGCTGCAGGCCGCGGTGCGCACGCAGGCCGGGCCGGGCGCCTCGGTGCGGCAGATCGTCGCACGCACCAACTCCCTGGTGTACGGCAGCACCGCGATCGAGCAGTTCGCGACGTTCGTGCTGGCGCGCGTCGACACCGCAGCATGCACCATCACCTTCACCAACGCGGGCCACAACTATCCACTGCTGTTGCGCGCCTCGGGCGAATGCGTGCTGCTCGACCGCGGCGGCATCCTGCTGGGCATCCAGGATCCCGCCGAGTTCGAGGAGGTCACCGTGCCGCTGCGCGGCGGCGACCGTTTGGTATTCTATACCGATGGCCTGAGCGAGGCCGTGAACGCGGCGCGTGAACAGTACGGCGACGATCGGCTCACCGCGATGATCGCGGCGCTGCCCGCCGAGTTGTCGGCGCGGGAGATGTCGGCCCGACTCATGGACGCGGTGGGAGCGTGGATCGGCGACGTTGAGCCCGGCGACGACTGCACCGTCCTCGTGCTGCGGGTGCTCGAGCCGGAGCCGGCGGGCGCGGACGACGGTGCGCAGCTGACACTGGAGACAGCCTCGTGACGCGATTTCTCGTCGTCTGCCTGGGCGGCGCGCTGGGCACTGGCGCGCGCTACCTGCTCGCCGGCTGGATCGGCGCCCGACTCGACGGCGGCTTCCCCACCGGGATCCTTTTGGTCAACGTGCTCGGATCGTTCGCGCTCAGTGTCGTGATGACACTGGCGCTGGCCCCGCCGTTGGTGCCGCCCGACCTGCGACTGTTCCTCACCACCGGCGTGCTGGGCGGCTTCACCACCTACTCGTCCTTCAATTACGACACGCTGCGCTTCCTCTCGCGTGGCGAGGCGCCGACCGCAGCGCTGTACATCGCGCTCACCGTCGGCGGTTGCCTGCTCGCGGGATGGGCGGGCCTGGTGATGGGACGAATGCTGGCGGGCACGTAGCGGACTGCGCCCCCTGAAGCAGAACGGGGACTCGCCCACGCCAGGCAGACCCTCGTCGCGCGCGAACCGTTCCACGCCCTACATCGCCCGCAGGCTCACCGCCAGCTGCTGCCGCGACGCGCTGCGCGCCGGCAGCACGCCGCCGAACAGCCCCATCAGCACCGCGAATCCCAGCCCGATCAACAAGGTCGCCGGCCCGGCCTGAAACGCGAACGCCACCTCGCTGAACGACGACCAGTTCGTCGTCGAGGTGGTGAGGCCATTCATCGGCAGCGCCAGCACGCAGCCGATCACGCCGCCGATCAGCGACAGCAGCACCGACTCCAGCAGGAAAGAGTTGCGCACGGCGCTCGGCGTGAAGCCGAGCGTGAGCAGCACCGCGATCTCGCGCGTGCGCGCGCCCACCGCCGCGAACATGGTATTCATCGCCGCGAAGATCGCTCCCACCGCCATGATCACCGAGATGAACATCCCGGCGATTCGCAGCAGGGTCGTGAGCCCGGAGGACTGGTCGGCGTAGAACTCGTCCTCGCGGTGGACATCGACCTGCAACCGCGGGTCCTTCTCGAGCCGCGCCTTGAGCGCCGCGAAGTCGACGCCGGGCTTCAGACGGAACGTGATGCTCTGGTACACCTCGCCGCGGAACAGCGGCATGAGCACCTTGTTGTCGCCCCAGATTTCGGACTCGAACGCCGAGCCGCCGGCGGTGAATTGCCCCACCACCTTCACGTCGCGCGTGCCGAAGCGGATGGTGTCGCCGATCTTGCAATTGGCGAAGCGGTTGGCGATGCGCGTGCCGACGATCACCTCGCCGGCACCCGGCGTGAACATCCGCCCGGCCGTCACCTTCACCCCATCGCGCAGCAACAGCGCGCCCTGGTCGATGCCGCGCACGTTGACGTTCGACGAGCCGGCCTGGCCCAGCCGCGGCTTGTTGGTGTTGACCACCACCTCGGCGCTGACCAGCGGCTTGCCATCGGGACCGACAGCGATCTCGTTGAGTGCGCGGATGATCGCGGTACGGTCGAGGCCGATGCCGGAGGACAGCTCGGAGTCCGCGCCCTTGCGCAACACGACGACGTTCTTCGGCGACCCGGTGGCCACCAGCGCGGCGCGGAAGCCGTTCGCCAACGCCAGCGCGCCGACGAAGATCGCCACCACCAGCCCGATCCCCACGGCAGTCGCGGCGGTCGACGCCGGCCGGTTGCGCACACCTTGCACGCTGTACATCAGCGGCACCGGCGCGTCGTCGCGGCCGGTGAGCATCATCGCCAGCTTGTACAGTGGCACCGCCATCAGGATGATCGCGACTGCGAGGCTCACCGGCATCGGCACCTTCTGCATGGCGATGCCCACCCCGACGCCCACGGCGGCCAAGGTCCCGACGATCCACGCGAGACCGAGCAGCATCCGGACGACAAAGCGCCGTCGGGTGCCCCCGGCGGCGGCAAACAGCTGGAACCACAGCGCGAACACCGCCAGCGCGCCGATGCCCGCACAGGTGGACGCGGCGGCGCCGTCGA
>JBKJUD010000028.1:0-5572 GCA_046590735.1 Candidatus Eiseniibacteriota bacterium
GCTCGGGGTCATCGACTCGACAATCGAGGCGCCGTCGAGCAGGATGATCCGTGGATCCCCCGGGACCCAGTCGGTCGGCGTGAGAACTTCCCCGAGGAGCAGCGCCTTGGTCGCGAAGTCGGCCGGCGCGGCGTCCTGGAACGTGCGCACCTTGGTCACCCACGCGTTCACTTCCGCCGCGTTGGTGACGGTGACGCGCCCGACATTGAGTTCGGGATACAGGTCGGCATTGTCCCCGCCGACGAAGTTCACCGGCGCCTCGCCGAACAGCGAATCGCCATCGGCGTTCCAGTTGCGGTCGAGGCACTGAAAATACAGGTCGGTCGGGATGAGATCGCCGCCGGTGTAGTTGCTGCGCCCGCTGCGATGGGGCACCAGGCCGACATCGCCGGCGAGCAGGACGTCGGTGGTGCCCCAGTTCGCGTACGCGTCCTGCAGGAAGCGGCGCACGGTCTCGGCCCGATCCGCGCCGCCCGCGTAGTTGGCGAGAATCCACCCGATGCCGCGCACCACGGTCTGGATGCCCCCGCGCGTCTTCCAGTCCGCGAAATCCTGAAAGGCCGCGACCAAAGAATCCTGCGTCACCACGACGTAGTCGACCGCGCTGCCATCAGGCGTCGGGCGAAAGGTGGGCACCGGGCCGTGACGGGCCAGCGCCGGCGCGCCGGCGCGCCACACCGGCTGCACCGCGGCGGGGTTGACCACCAGCCGCTGCACCAGCTCCCGGGTGTGCTCGCCGGCGGCGTGCGATTCGCGGCGCCGCGCGAGGACCTCCTCCGCGCCCGCCGGCCCGAGCCGCACCCGCAGTGTCCCCGACACCAGCAGACGCTCCACCCTGCCCGTGTGCGAGCAGGCCAGCGGACGGACCAGAATCTGCGCCAAGTGATACCCGCGCAGGTAGCCTTCGCCGGCGCACGCGGCCAGCGGCCAGTCCCGCCGCGCATCCAGCGTCGGCTTCAGCCATCCCGCCGGCCCGTGCACCGCCGCGGGGCCGAGGTCATGCCCGCCCCCCACCGACGACCAGACCGTATCGGCCCAGTCGAGGGAGACCACCGACCGCCCTGCGGGAATCACCACGGTGAACGGCACCACGGGCCACGCCCACTCCCCGGCCCGCGGGGGGACGGGGCGGTCGCGCAACGTGGCAGCTTCCCCCGGCCCCCCATCTGGCGACCGCGAAAAGGTCAAGGCGGCCGACGAGAAGCGGACGGGAATCGTGAGGTCGGCGGCGGCGGGGGATGCGACTGCAGGGGGCACCGCGCACAGCGGGCACAGCAGAAGGAATGCGACGGCGATCTGGCAGTATTCCCGCATGTGTGTCCTTCCCCGAGAGCGTCACCGCATGGTGCAGCGCGAGCAGGCAGAACCGATTACAGGAAAACGGCGGCGAGCGGAAGGGGAAAAAGCTCAGCCGCAGAGAGGACCCCTGCGGCTGAGCTTGCGTGGTGCGGAGAGCGTACTCTCCTACCCGGAACGGCTGTTACTGGACGTGCGTGTAGAGCGACTTGATCTTGCCCCAGGTCGAGGGAAGCACCGGGGTGAACGGCAGCAGTTGGACCTGGCCCACCGCGTAGTGCTGGTACCCCGGGTTGGCAAACCGGTTGAAGTCCGCGCCGAAGGTCCACCCACTGCGGGTCGGGAGGCGGCTCAGTTGCGTCCCGCCGGTGAACAGCACGTCACCCGAGAAGGTACCCTGCTGGGTCGTGATGTTCTGGATGATGCAGAAGTTCGACACGTCGCCGAGCAGAACCGTCGGCCCGTCGGTGAAAGTGCTGGGCGAGCAGTCGCTGGGCGGCGTGGTGCTGCCGTAGCAGAATGCCGGCGAGTTGATGCAGTCCTCGTGCACCTCGAGGGTGCCGCCCGTATAGCACGCCGTGACCAGGTTTCCGTTCTGCGACACGCTCTGGGCGACGAGATTGGACAGGTAGAAGGTCCAGGTACAGGTGGAACTGCGCGTGAGGATGGGTGCGATGCTGTCGACCTGCCCCACCGCGTACGCCGTGCTGCCGAGGGACCCGAACGCACCGACCTCCCAGACGTTCCCGTGATAGTTGTACAGGAAGGTATTCGTCTGCGCGTGGGCACCAACCGCAACGCACAGAAGCAAGAGCAAGGCGACGACTGCAAGGCGCATGGGGACTGTCTCCTAAATTCCGTCCAAGTTTCGCATGTGGCGGCCCCGAGGAGGAACATGACCGAGAAGAGAAATCGGTTCGAGCAGGACGCCGTCTCTCGCACGCAGGCTCCACACTCTCATGACCACACGAGTCTACTGTTCGGCCACTTCCTCAGCAAGTTGTTTATCACACAGTATGGTGACCTCGGCGCAAAAAGACGCACCGGGGGCGGGTTGGGCGGGGAGCACCAAGGAGGGGGTAATGGCGACCCCTTCCACAGCTATAGCCTGCGCGACGGTGGAGCGAACGCGTGCAAGGATCGGAGGAGTTCATCGCTCGGGACGGATGACGGGCACCGCGTGGGGCCCTTCGGCCCCGTGCGGGAGATGACGTGCGCGAGGAGTCCGGTCCCGCGCCATTCGTGTCCCAGCATACAGGAACACACTTCCCGCTGTCGCGTGCAACGTGACGGGGATCGCGCCGCTGCCGAAAATGGCGCTCCCGTGTTGGCCCCCGTCGGGCGTGGAGATGAGCGACATGGGTAGGTCGGTCATGATCTGGCCATCACGGGCACCGACGCGCACCGTGGCGGGCATCCGCGGCGGCACGTAGGCGACGATGGAACCGTCCGTTGCGTCGGCGGAGAGGTGACGGAGGGCAACCGCGTCGCGGGCGTCGACCACCACGTCGCCCCGGACGGAGTTCAGTCGGAGCTGGCCCGACGGATCCTGGATCCGCGCGAAGGCATCGCGAGCCTCCAGTTGCACGTCCCCGGCGCATTCCTCCATCTCGAGGGAGCCGCGCCGGACGTGGACCGAGGCGCCGGCCCGCAACCGGGCGAGCCGGACGTCGCCGAGATCCGAGGTCAGGACAACGCGGCCGGACACGTCGCGGGCCTCCAGGGCAGCCCGCTCCCCACTCATGTTGAGGGTGCCATCGAGATCGGAGAGGAAGCCGCTGCCACCGCGCAGGTCAAGCACGCACGTCCCCGCCAGCCTCCGGCCGAACACGTCGCTGAGGCGCCCGGTCACGCGGACGTCGCCGCTGACGTCGACCAGATTCACCGCGCCGTTGGCGTTGTCCACGATGAGCGGCCCGATGTGCCGCCGCACCACCACATCGCCGTTCTGGGAGGCCAGGGTCAAGGGGCCGCTGGTGCGGACCACCTCGACGTCCCCGAAGGAGGTCCGCGCCCCCAGGGGCGCCGACAGGCCGCGGAGCACCACGTCGCCATACGAGGAACCCACCACGATGGCGTGGCCCGCGGGCACGCGCACGGTGAGATCGAGGCCGATCTGCGAGATGCCCACCGGCCGGGCCGGCGGGCGGGTCACCACGACCACCAGCGAGTCACCGCGACGCACCGCGGAGACTTGGATCGCCTCGAGGTAGTGCGACACTGCGTCGCCATCGGTCCCCTGCCACTGCAGGCTGACGCGGGTGTAGACCGCCAGCCTGGCGCCATCGCCCGGTTCGACGATGACGTCGCCGTAGCTGTGACTGACGCGCACCGGTGCGCCGCCGGGCATCTCGAACTCCTGCAGCCGTCGCGCGTGGTAGATGTGCTGGCGCTCGCTGTCCCCGACGAACGTCGGCACCCAGCAATCGGTGACGTGCAGGGCGCTCTCGTCGGTGTCGTCCCAGTTCTCGTCGTGGCCGGACGCAGACGAGGGGGGGGTGTCGAGCCGCGCGCCGAGCGACTCCGCGAACTCGGTCAGGAAGCCCAGGGATAGCGCGCCGCGCGATTCGTCGAGCAGGCTGCGCGGAATCGGCGCCACGCTGGCGCGGATGCGCTCGGTGGAGCGCCGCAGCCTCGGGGCGGTGGTGGACATCGCGTCGAGCCGTTCCCGGATGCGGTCCAGTTGCTCCCGCGTGCGGCGCAGCTCCGCCTCGAGCGAGACGGTGTCGGTGGAGGCCGAAATGACGGGGGCGGCGGTGACCGCCAAGCGGGCATGCCCGGGAGCCGACGTCTGGGCGATGGCCAGATGACCCCACGGCAGCGAGGCCGCCATCGCCAACAGCGTGCCTGTCGCCGCGAGAGATCGCCGCGACGGGGAGTGCAAGCCTACCACCGGAACGCGCGTGGCGGACCGGCGGGCTCCAGGCTGACCGGGAACGCCTCGGGCGACCCTTGGTCGCGGCGCGCCGCCATGATGACCTGCAGCGCACGCTCCTTGGTGGCGAGCGCCCGCTTCCATTCGAGGTTGATTCGCGGATCGTTGGGATTGTCGCGCAGGGCCACGACGCACGCGTTGATCGCCGCCTCCGCGGCCTGCAACTTCTCCTGCTCGATCGCCAGTTCGGCCTGCTGCGCCTGGCGCGAACCCGAGGATCGATCCAGCGAAACGCCGCTGAGGACGAAGCCGTCGACACTGCTGCTGGTGCTCAGGAGCGGATTGCCGGTGGGAGCTGGCTGGGTGGACGCGGTTTGCGCCGCGACGCGAGGAGCGTGCGTCGACGACGGAGTCGCGGCAATCGCGGCGCCCACGTTCGCGACCTGGGAGGACGATGCCGCGAGGTGGGTGTCGCGCGACGCCTCGGCCGGCTCGCCCGTCACCGTCCCGGCCGGTTGCACGCCGACGCCACTCGCCTGCGTCTCGACCACGGACACCGGGGGACGGCTGGCAACCATCGGCGTGCCGAGCCGCCCGAGCATGCTCGGCGCGAGAACCGCCGCAGCGGCCGCGGACAGCGACAGTCCGGCGACCCAGCCCTGCCAGCGCACGACGCGTCGCGTGTGGCGCACCGGCGGCTCGAGGTCGGCCCCGAAGGTGCCGGTGGCCCACTGCGGGATGCTGTCGTCCACGTCACCGTCGTCGCCGTCGCGGACGGCGGCGCCGAGCGACGCCTCGATGGCGTCCCACAGGTGATCGGGCGGGGCCAGGCGCGGCATGTCCGCGGACTGGGCGCGCAACTCGACGACGAAGGCGCGCTCGCCGTCGCACACCTCGCAGGTGGCGAGGTGCGCGCCGACGCGGCGCAGGGTCGCGGGATCGAGCGTTCCGTCGACGTACTCATGCACCAACGGCAGGTTGACGCACGGGAGGTTCGGCAGGGGGTCCAGGATGTGTGTGTCAGGCATGACTGCCGCTCCAATGGCGAGACTCCATGTTCATGGGTCCGCTCAGGTGTCGGCGCAGTGCTTGCCGCGCCTTGAACAATTGGGACTTCGAGGTGCCCGAGGAAATGCCGAGCATCCGTCCGATTTCCTCGTGCTCGAGTCCTTCGATGTCGTGCAGCAGGAAGACCGAGCGCGCGCCGTCGGGCAGTTTGCCGAGCGCGGCCTCGATCAGGGGCTTCCACGCCGTGCCCTCCCGGCGCGACTTGAGGTTGCCCATCAGCGCGGGGTCCCACGGTTCGGGACGGCGCTTCTTGCGGCGCAGGATCGAGAAGCAGACGTTGAGCGCCAGCCGATAGATCCAGGTGCCGAGCGCCGACTGCCCGCGGAACGAGCC
>JBKJUD010000107.1:0-6005 GCA_046590735.1 Candidatus Eiseniibacteriota bacterium
GCGGTGTCGGTCGTTGATGAAGCGGGAGACGAGGTTGATGACCCGGCCCTTGTAGCGCTCGACCAGCACCCGGAACGCCTCGTGGGAGTCCCCGGTGACCCGATCCATGAGTTCCTCGTCCGACAGCGCGCGGAACTCGATGTATGTGCCGGCGTGGCTCAGAATTGGCTCGTCCCCCCGTCTCATGGGCTTACACTCCCGCTCTACCGGGAGTTCCCACTAAGTCCGGCGGGGCCCGTGCGGCGACTGCGCACTTGTGCAAGTTTCCGGATGACTTGCTCCCTGCCGCGGTCGGCGCGCAGGGCGGATTGGTAGGCGGCCTTGGCGGCGTCCCAGTCCGACAGGGCAACGTAGACGTCGCCGAGGTGCTCGGCGATCTCGGGCTCGTCCGGCGCCATCGCGGTGGCCCGCAGGAGCACCGCGCGGGCCTCCTCGAAGCGGCCGAGCCGGTACAGCACCCAGCCGTGCGAATCGCGTATCGCCGGGCTGGCGGGATCGAGCGCCAGCGCGCGCTCGATGTAGCCTCGCGCCTCCTCGAGGCGGACGCCGGCGTCGGCGTACATGTACCCGAGAAAGTTCCACGCCGCCGCGTTGGTGGAATCGCGCGCCAGCACGCGCAGGATCGCCTGCTCCGCGGTGGGATAGTCGTGGCGTGCATTGGCGATTTCGGCCAGCGCGTAGCTGGCGCCGGCATTGGTGGAGTCCGCCGCTTCCGCCAGGCGCAGCGTGTCGACCGCGGCGGTCGTGTCGCCGGTGGCGGCGAGTGTCAGCCCCAGCGCATACAACGCGGTTCCGCTGCTGTCTGTCATCAGCTGCACCGCGCGGCGCAGCGGCGCCAGGGCGCTCGCATCCTGCTTCTGCCGATGCAGCGCGATGCCGAGCGCGTAGTAGACATCCGCGGTGACGGTGTCGCGCGCAGCCGCAGCGCGCAAGGCGGTCACGGCCGCGGGAAAGTCCTTCCGGTCGAGGGCGAGGTAGCCGAGGACCAGGTGCGGGAGCGGGTCCGAGGGCCGCAGGCGCATGAGCAGCCGCGCGTGGCGCGTCGCGTCCTCCGGCCGATCGCCCCGCCACCAGAGCATCATCAGGCGCCGCTCGACGACGGCGTCGGGGACGGTGCCACGCAGGCGATTCAGTTCGGCCGCGGCGCCGTCGAGATCGCCGGAGGCGGCGAGCGCCTCGGCGCTGTCGATGCGCGCGCTGGGCGAATTCGGCGTGAGCGCGGCCGCGCGGCGGAAGTGGCGCTGGGCGGTGTCCTCGTCGCCCGCTTGCTGGGCGACGAGCCCCAGCGCCTCCTCGATGGCCGGCTCCTCGGTGGCCAGGTCGCGCGCGCGGGTGAGCGCGTCGCGGGCCCCCGCCAAATCGTTCTGCGCCGCGCGCAATACGCCGAGCCGGAACCAGGGGTCGGCGCTGGTGGAATCGAGCGCGGCGGCGCGCAGCAACTCGTCGGTGCCGGTCAGGGTGTCGCCCGACTCGATGGCCGCATGCGCCAGCAGGGCATGCAGCGCCGCGCTGTCGGGGGCGGCCGCGACCGCACGCCGCAACGCCGCCAGCATTGCCGTGGAGTCCCGCGCGCGCATCCAGGCGCCCGCCTCGAGGAGTGCAGCCTGCAGCTGGATGGCCGCATCGAACCGGGTGGACAGCGGCGCATGGTGCAGAACCAGCGAGTCCTTCCCCGCCGCGGCCGCGGATTGCAGCATGGCGATGTAGAGTTCGCCGGATGTGCTGTCGGCCGCGAACGCAGTGGCGAACGCTTCCTGGGCCGCTGCCGGGTTGCCCGCCGCGCGGGCAGCCACGCCGCGGGCGTAGGCCGCGATGGCGCTCGCCGGATCGTCAGCCGCCGAGCTTGTGCACGGGGACAAGGCGCCGGCGCCGAGCAAGAGGCCCAGCGCAACCATGAAGGACATCCGAAATCGCGACACATGCGCACGCAGGTTCATGCCGACAGGGTACTCGCTTGGTGGGAGGTGGTCCAGACAACCGGTGCGACCCGCAGGCGGCGGCCGGTGTCCCACGGGCAGCATGATTGACGGGAGTTTCCCGCGGTTGCTAGGGTGACCTCTCGGTTCGATGCACGACTCGTCAGAAAGGTAGGCACGAAGATGCAACGCACCACATCCGGCACCCATCGGGCAACAGCGGAGATCACGGCAGTGGTGGCCGTGGCGATCGCGCTCGCCTGTGGCGTCAGTGGCTGCTACACGCGGCTTGCCTCCCTGCATCCCGCCACCGACATCACGCAGACCTTCCGCGACGGCGACCAGGTCTTCCTGCCCCAGGACAGGGGCGACTCCTACGATCCGCGCCTGCGCGATCCCCGCGCCTACGGCAACTATCCCGAGGATCGGTACCTCGATCCGTACCAGGGCGGTCTCACCTATTGGGACCGCTACGGCGGCGGCTCACAGGGCTATCAGGACTACTACCAAGGCGCCTGGTGGCTCGACCCTCACTACAATCCGAATCCACGATCCGGCGGAGGCGGCTGGTCCGGCGGCGGGAGCGGCACGCCGCCATCCGACTCCACGGGGCAGCGCGTCGAGGGCGGGCGCCGCCTGTGGACCAACCCGGACCTCGGCAACCCCGCGAACGTCCCCCCGGTGGTGAGCCGTGAAGTCTCCGGCCCGGGCACGGGTGGGATCGGCAGCGGTTCGCCGCCGGTCGGCGCCGACAGCACCAGCGACTCCACACACAGCGCCCCCAAGAAGGGCACCGGACGTCGCCTGTGGCGCTAGCGCGTCGTGTGTTTCTCCCGCTCTGCGCGCTGTGGGTCACGCTCTTCCCGGTTGCCGCCCTCGCCCAGTCCTGCGATGTCGTGCCCGACCTGCCGTTCCTGCACGAGTCCGCGCTGTGGGCGCGGCAGGGCGGGATGGGCGCGGCGGGCATCGCGGTCGGGTCCGATGTCTCGGCGCTCCACGACAATCCTGCCGCGCTCGCCTTGCTGCGCCGCGTCGAGATGGCCGGCAACATCAACGCCGCGAGCACCACGACCGAGCTGACCGCCTTCGGCACGCCAGCCTCCGGCACCTCGCGCAGCACCGCGATCAACGCACTGGCGGTTGCCTATCCCTTCCCCGTCTATCGCGGCAGCCTGGTGATCGCCGGCGCGTACGAGCGGCCGGTCGGATTCAACAAGCTGACCGTGCGCATGGACCGGCGGCCCGATCCCGCCGGCGACATCCTCGATGTCGTGCGACGTGATGAGAGCGGCGGGTTGCACCAGGTGCGCGTCGGCGCAGCGGTGGATGTCGCGCGCGAGGTGGCGATCGGCGCCTCGCTGTTGCTGGCGTATGCGCGTGACACCCAGAGCCTCTTCGCCACCGCGACGCGCGCCGACAATCCTGCCGGCACCGAAACCACCGAGGAAACCTTCCGCACCCGCGCTCTCGGGATCGGCGGCAGCGTCGGCACCCTGGTGCGGATTTCTCCCTCCGCGCGCGCCGGCGCGACCATCACCGTCCCCCGCAAGCTGCGCTTCACCGGGACCGGCCTCGACCGGCACGGGAGCTTCACCCTCGAGCCGCAAACCTTCACGCTGCCGATGACGCTCGCCGGCGGCCTCGCGGTCACGCCGCGAAACATCATCCTCGCCGCCGACATCGCGTACACGGACTGGAGCCAGCTGACCTACGACGCGGCCCCGTGCACGGGGCGCGTCTACTATCACCTCGCCGATGGTTACAAGGCCTCGACCGAGATCCGCGTGGGCGCGGAGGTGTGGGTCCCGCACACGTTGCTGCGCGTGCGCGGCGGCTGGCAGTCCGCGCCGCTTGCGGTGGCCTTCCTGGGCGATCCGACCAGCGACGCGAACGGCTACGCGCCGGTCGAGATGGTGAAGGACCGCCACGCCTGGTCGGCGGGCCTGGGTTACCTGATCCAAGGCGCGTACACCATCGACCTCGCGTACATCGCGGAGAACTACACGCGGCGCACCACGCAGGAGGCGCGGCCGTGGAGCGGCGGGTCGGCGCTGGTCGAGGCGACACAGCAGCACCAGATCGTCGCCAGCGTCGCATTCCGCATCTAGCACGGCGAGAAAGGATCAGTCGTGAGCGAAATCCCACCGACGCCCAACGACGGCCCGCCCGTGGCGCCGCGCCTGAACTTGGCGCGCCATCGCCGGCAATTCGACAGGTATCCGAATCCCGTTGTGTGGGTGCTGCCGCTTCTCGTCCTGGCGCTCGGGGTGATGGCGGTCATGCGACTGCTGCCCGACCTCGGGTTGAAGGACACCGAGTTCGCGCAGGCGTTCGAGCGCGTGCATCGCGCCGACGTGAACAAGTACGGCGCGGCCGCGGCGCCCGGTGCGCGCGCGGCGGCGGACAGCATCGCGCGGGAGTTGAAGCTGCCCGCCGGATTTCCCGCCCGGCTGGAGACCGCGGGCGTGCAGCTGCTGCGCGCCTCCAACACCAAGCTGCTCAGCGGCAAGCAGCTTCACCTGCTCGTCGCCTTCCCCGGCAGCGGCACGCGTCCGGTCTCGATCTTCGCGGAACGCTTCGTCGCCCGGAATGTCGATCTGTATCGGCGGCGCGATGTCGAGAGCGGCCGCGTTTACCTGCGCTCGGAGCCCTCGCGCAAGCAGGCGCCGGCTGACTCGGTGATGGTGTGGCAGGAAGTCGGCGTGCTGGCCACGACCCTGGGGAGCGTGCCGGAGGATTCGCTGGCGGCGCTGGGTTCACGGATGTTGCACCTCTCGCGCGCCGCGCATGCGAGGGACCTCGGCGACTGACGCGGTGCCGGTGACAGCTCCTGCAACGCGAAACGGCACCTCCCTCGCGGAAGGTGCCGTTCGTCATGTGGTGCCCGGAGCGAGATTTGAACTCGCACGGCTCGCGCCATACGCCCCTCAAACGTACGTGTCTACCAGGTTCCACCATCCGGGCCTGTACACTCTGGGTACTGCTTGTCGGCGCACGCGGGCGCCGGAGGGTTACTGCGGCGGCGTTGCGGGCGGCGGGGCCGGCTGACCGGTCGTGGTCGGGGCGCCTCCTGCGGGCGGCGTGCCGGCCGCCGGCGTACCTGTTGCCGGGGCGGTCGCGCCGACGCCCGACTTCTGCGCTTCCTGCTGGATCAGCGAGCCACCGGTGCCGTTGTTGCCGCCGCTGGTACTCAGGAAGGCCAGCATCATCGAGGTGATGAAGAAGGCCGCGCCCAGGACTGCGGTCGCGCGGGTCAGCAGGCTGTTGGCGCCGCGACCCCCGAAGATGGCCTGCGATGCGGAGGAGCCCCCGAAGGTGCCCGACAAGCCGCCCCCGCGCCCGGACTGGATCAGCACGATCCCGATGAGCGAGAGCAGCACGATGACGTGAATGACGGTGAACACCCCGTACATGCTAGGCCTTTTCTCCTTCCGCGTGCCGCGCCGGGCCCCAACCGGGACTGCCCGTGCGTGCGGCGAGGCACAACAGCGCCCGCCGTCCGGACACGATCTGAACGTAGGCCGGGAATCCTAGCAGCGTCACTTGCCGGCGTCAATCGCCGCGCGCGCGATGGCGAGGAATCCCTCCGCCTCGAGGCTTGCCCCACCCACCAGGACGCCGTCGACATCGGCCTGACCCAGAAGGGAGGCGGCGTTGTCGGCCTTCACGCTGCCGCCGTAGAGGACCCGCACCCCGTCGGCAAAGCCGTTGCCGCACAGCGTCCGGGCGAGGCCGCGGATGTAGGCGTGGGCCTCCTGCGCCATCTGGGGGGTGGCCGTCTTGCCCGTCCCGATCGCCCAGACCGGCTCGTAGGCGATGACGATCTCGCCGGGCGGGACCGCGAGCCCGTGGAACACGGCGGACACCTGGCGCTGGAGCACCGCGTGCATCGCGCCGGACTCCCGTTCGGCGAGCAGTTCCCCGACGCAGACGATCGGTACCAGCCGCGCCCCCAGCGCCGCGCGCGTCTTGCGCGCCACCAGGTCATCGGTGTCGCCGAACAGCGCGCGCCGTTCGCTGTGGCCGACGATGACGTAGCGGCACCCGGCGTCAACCAGCATCGGCGCCTACACCAGCGCGGTGTCGGCG
>JBKJUD010000139.1:0-6537 GCA_046590735.1 Candidatus Eiseniibacteriota bacterium
CACGCCTGGACGCGTCGGTCCGTTGCCCGCCGCCGCCGCCCCACCGCGATTGGACCGCCGCGGATCCCACCCCGCCGAACCCCGTTCATCCTTGACCCTGCTTCGGCGAATTTGCTAGGGTCTCGCGTCGAATTGCACGGCAAGAAGTGAGTCGTCGCCGCGGCGCGAGTTGAAGCGACGCGCGGCCCGCCCGGCAACGGACGGGACCATTCGACTCGCCACACCGCGCGGGAGACCCCACAGTGCGCACTGACGACCCGGACGACCCCAAGGCGCAGGAAGTGCGCAAGGAAGCCCGGCAAGTCGGCATCCTCACCGGGGTGCCTGCCGCTCTGGTTGCGGGGCCGCTCGTCGGCCTGCTGGCCGGCAAGTTTCTCGACAACCACTTTCATACCAGCCCGTGGCTGCTGTTGGTCTGCCTGGCGCTGGGGTTCGCCGCCTCCGGGCGGGAAGTGGTCCGCATGCTGCGCCTCAGCAACCAGACGCCGAAGCAGCGCAAGGACGACGACGCGCCCGGGAGCGGGCGCTGATCGCCGCGCCGGTCTCGCGTCGGTTCTGGATTGTCGCCGGCCTCGTCGCACTGGCCGGCACCGTGATCGCGCACCAGCGCGCGCCGCGGGAAGGGCTCGACTTCGCGATCGGGGTGGCCTTCGGGCTCGCCAACATCGTGGTCATGGGGGGATTGGTGCGCGCCACCGTGCGCACCGGGGGGGCGCTGCCGAAGCCGGCAGCCATCTGGGCGACGGTGAAGTTCCCTGTGCTGTACGGCGCGCTCTTCGCGACGCTGCACTGGGGCCACGTGGGCGCGATGGCGTTCCTGGCCGGCTTCACCGCGATGCTGATCGCACTGCTGCTGACCGGGCTGCTGCCCGCCTCGCGTCAGCCGGCGAACAGCGCCACCGCGAGCCACGCGCCGGCACCAGCGGTGCCGGATACCGCACGCAGCACCACCGACACGTCATCGACATCGTAACCGACGTACCCAGGAGGAATCGACCAGCCCTGGCGCAGCGCGGCCTCGCCGCCCTGCACCCCAGCGCGCTGGCGCGACACGCATGATCGACGCACACGTGGTGGGACGGCTGGCCGCCGAGCAGATCGAGATTCCGGAAGAACTCCCGAATTTCATCACATACCTTGTCCACCACCTGGGCGAGCACACCCCGGCCGGTCACTTCCTCGAGGTCTGGCAGGACCAGATCTTCATGGGCCTGGTCATCGTCACGCTGATCACCCTGTTCGCTGCCGGCACCCGCAACCACACGGCGAAGGTGCCCGGCCGCCTGCAGTGCTTCCTCGAGATGATCGCCGAGTACCTCAATGGCCTGATCGTCGCGGTCATCGGCCCGCAGGGACGCAGCTTCACGCCGTTCCTCGGCACCATCTTCCTCTACATCCTCACCATGAACCTGTTCGGCCTGATTCCGCTGATGAAGTCGCCGACCGGCGGCGTCGGGTTCGACGAGGTGACGCACGGCGTGCTGATGCACGCGCTCAACATGACGCTGTCGCTCAGCCTCAGTGTGTTCGCGATGACGCAGTTCCTCGCATTCAAGAACCTCGGGCCGCTCGGCTACCTGTATCACCTGGCCGGGGAGCCCAGGGACGTGATCGGGTGGGCGCTGGCGCCCCTGATGTTCCCCATCGAGCTGATGGGACAGCTCGCGCGCCCGCTCACGCTGGCGCTGCGACTCTTCGGCAACATCACCAGCGAGGACAAGCTGCTCGCCATCTTCGTGTGGATGGGTGTCGTGCTGGTGGCGTTCCTCAAGCTGCCGTTCGGGCTGCCGCTGCAGGCGATCATGTACCCGCTGCTGCTCATCTTCAGCATCGTGCAGGCGCTGGTGTTCACGCTCCTGTCGACGGTGTACTTCGCGCTCACCTTCCCGCACCACGAGGAACACGCGGGCGAGGTCGTCGCGCACCACTAGGTCTCGCAACTTTTCGCCGGAAGTACGGACGTACCAGTCAGGTCAACATCACTGAGGAGGAGAAATGGACTACAAGGCTGCATTGGGCCTCGGCCTGCCGCTCGGGATCGGGCTCGCTGCCATCGGATCCGGGTTCGGTCTCGGCCAGGCGGTCCGCGGTGCGATGGAGGCCATCGGCCGCCAGCCGGAGGCCGCGGGGACGATCCAGACGAACATGATCATCGGCGCCGCGCTCATCGAGGCTCTCACGATCTACGCGCTCGTCTTCGGCATCCTCCTCATGGGCAAGATCGGCTAAACCGCCGCGTGCGGCACCCTCCGCGCCCACCAGGGCGCGGGGCACGCGCGGTGGGGATCCACGCGAGAGGCGACCATCATGTTCGGAGTAGAACTCAAGTTCCTCCTCACCAACGCGATCGGCTTCCTGCTGCTCGTCGTCGTCCTGCGCAAGCTGGCCTGGGGCCGGCTGCTCGGGGCCATCGACGCACGGCGGCTGGCGATCAAGCGGGAGATCGAAGCCGCCGAGGCGCAGCACGCCGAGGCGGCACGCCAGCGCAAGGACTACGAGACGCGCATGGCGGCGATCGAGGCCGAGGCGCGGTCGAAGGTGGCCGAGGCGGTGGCCGACGGCCAGCGCATCGCCGCCGAGATCAAGGAACAGACCCGCGTCGAGGCCACCGACATGATCGCCAAGGCGGAGGAGCGGATCCGGCTCGAGCAGGCGCAGGCCCTGGTGGCGCTGCGCGACGACGTCGTCCGCCTCACCATGATGGCGACCGAGAAGGTGGTGAAGGAGTCGATGGACGGCGCGCGGCACGAGCGCATGATCCGCGACTTCCTCCGGGAAGTAGAGGGCACGCGTGTCTGAGGCGCTCTCCGCCCGGCCGTACGCGGCGGCGATGCTCGAACTGGCGCGCCGTCATGGCACGCTGGACGCCGTCGAGGCCGAGATGCGGGACCTCAAGGCGCGCCTCGATGGCGCGCCGGACCTGCACACACTGCTCACTGCGCCGGCGCTGCGCACCAGCCAGAAGCTCGAACTCGCCAACGCGACGCTCGGCCTCGGCATGTCGGACCTGGTGCAGAACCTGATCCACCTGCTGCTCGACAAACGCCGCATCGGCATCGCCGGCGCAGTCGCCGTGGAGTTCATCGCGATGGCCGAGAAGGCCCGCGGCATCGTCCGCGGCACGCTGACCAGCGCGGTCACGGTGCAGGATGTCGACCTCCAGGCGATCATGAAAACACTCGGCTCGGTCATCGGCAAGACAGTGCTGCTGGAGACCGAGGTGGACCCGGCGGTGCTCGGCGGGGTGCGCGTGCGCATCCAGGACACGCTGTTCGACTCCACCATCCGGCACCGCCTCGACCAGATGCGCGCGGAGCTGCGTCAAGTCCGCGTCATCTAGGTCCGCACCAACCAGCCAGACCGCGCGGCGCGTGAGCCGCGGCGGGCACGACACAATGGGGACAGCATGGCGATCAGACCAGAAGAAGTCAGCTCGGTCATCCAGCAGGAGCTCGAGAAGTACCGCTCCACCCTGAAGATGGAGAGCGTCGGCACGGTGCTCCAGGTGGGCGACGGGATCGCCCGCGTCTGGGGTCTCGATGACGTGATGGCCGGGGAACTGGTCACCTTCCCGAACGACCTCAAGGGACTCGTGCTCAACCTCGAGCGCGATAACGTGGGAATCGCGGTGCTCGGCTCCGACGAGTTGATCAAGGAAGGCGACACCGTCCGCCGCACCGGCCGCATCGCCGAGGTGCCCGCCGGTCCCGCGATGGTCGGCCGCGTGGTCAACGCCATCGGCCAGCCCATCGACGGCAAGGGCCCGATCGCGACGACCGAATTCCGTCCGATCGAGTCGCGCGCCCCCGGCATCATCGAGCGCCGCTCGGTCTTCCAGCCGCTGCAGACCGGCCTCAAGTCGATCGACGGGATGATTCCCATCGGCCGCGGCCAGCGCGAGCTGATCATCGGTGACCGCCAGACGGGCAAGACCGCGGTCGCCATCGACGCCATCCTGAACCAGAAGGGCGGCGACGTCTTCTGCGTGTACGTGGCGATCGGCCAGAAGGCCTCGACGGTCGCGCAGGTTGTGCGGATCTTCGAGGAGCACGGCGCGATGGAGTACACCACCGTCGTCGTCGCCACCGCCACCGACCCGGCCCCGATGCAGTACCTCGCGCCCTACGCCGGCTGCGCCATCGGCGAGTACTTCATGTACCAAGGCAAGCACGTGCTGTGCGTCTACGACGACCTCTCCAAGCAGGCCGCCGCCTATCGCCAGTTGTCGCTGCTGCTGCGCCGTCCGCCGGGCCGCGAGGCGTACCCGGGCGACGTGTTCTACTGTCACTCCCGGTTGCTCGAGCGCAGCGCCAAGCTCTCCGACGACCTCGGCGGCGGGTCGCTCACCGCCCTGCCGATCATCGAGACCCAGGCCGGCGACGTGTCCGCGTACATCCCGACCAACGTGATCTCGATCACCGACGGCCAGATCTACCTCGAGCCGGACCTGTTCTTCGCCGGCGTGCGCCCGGCCATCAACGTCGGGATCTCGGTCTCGCGTGTGGGCTCGTCGGCGCAGACCAAGGCGATGAAGAAGGTCGCCGGCCGGTTGCGCCTCGACCTCGCGCAGTACCGCGAGCTCGCCGCCTTCGCGCAGTTCGGCTCCGACCTCGACGCCGCCACCCGCCAGCAGCTCACCCGCGGCGAGCGCATGGTGGAAATCCTCAAGCAGGGCCAGTACGTGCCCCTGCCGATGGAGAAGCAGGTCGTCATCCTCTACGCCGGCACCCAGGGCGCGCTCGATGACCTGCCGGTGGAGGCGGTGCGGGCGTTCGAAGACCGCTTGTTCACCTGGATCGACGAGAAGTACCCGGACATCTTCCACGACATCCGCACCAAGAAGGATCTCGACGACGCGACGGCCAAGGAAATCCTGCAGGCCGCCCACGACCTCAAGGCCGCCGAGTTCGCCGGCGTGAAGGCGGGCTAGCCCACCATGGCCGGGGAGTCTCTCCGCGATCTCAAGCGCCGCATCAAGTCGGTGCAGAGCACGAAGCAAATCACGCGCGCCATGGAAATGGTGGCGGCGGCGAAGCTGCGGCGTGCCGAGCAGCGGCTGCGGGCGACGCGTCCCTACGCCTCGAAGATCCGCGACATGCTGGCCAACCTCAGCGCCGCGGCCGGCAGCGTCGATCACCCGCTGCTGGAAACCCGCGCGCCCGGCTCCGGCACCGGCCGCACCGCGATCATCTTCTTCAGCGCCGACCGCGGTCTCGCCGGCTCGTTCAACGTCAACCTGATCCGCGAGGCCGAGCGCACGCTGCGCAAGGCGGCGCCGGACAACGCGCGGCTGATCATGGTGGGAAAGAAGGGCAACGACTACTTTCGCCGCCGCGCCTACCCGATCGTCGCGCAGCACCTCGATGCGATGGGCGGACTCGACGTGAAGACCGCCGAGGCGATTGCCGGCAAGGCGACCGAGATGTTCCTCAGCGGCGAGGTGGACCGCGTCGTCCTGCTCTATCAGTCCTTCGTCTCGACGATGACCTACCGGATCACCTGGGAGCAGTTGCTCCCGATCGCCAGTCCGGAGACGGCGGACGGCGCGCCCAGCATCGACTACATCTTCGAGCCGGGTCCCGAGGAGATCCTCGCCGCGCTGCTCCCACGTTTCCTCACCACGCGGGTGCTGATCGCCATGGCCGAGAGCCAGACCAGCGAGCAGGGCAGCCGCATGATCTCGATGGGCAGCGCCACCAAGAACGCCGGCGAACTGATCAGCGCGTTGACCCTCAAGGCCAACCGCGCGCGCCAGGCCGCCATCACCAAGGAACTCGCCGAGATCGTCGGCGGCGCCGAGGCACTGAAATAGCGCCCGCGCCCACCCCGGCACCCGTCGTCACGCTGTGAGCAGAACCGCAACGGATCGAAAGGACGAAAGATGGCAGAGTTGAACTACGGAACCGTCACGCAGGTCATTGGTCCGTCCATCGACGTGGAGTTCGCGCCGGGCACCTTGCCGCCCCTGCTGCAGGCGCTGCGCATCCAGGTCGAGGACAAGGGCATCGACCTGACCGCGGAGGTCGCGCTGCACATCGGCGACAGCACCGTGCGCTGCATCGCGCTGTCGAGCACCGACGGCCTGGTGCGCGGCATGCAGGCGCTGGACACCGGCGGCACCATTCGCGTGCCGGTGGGCCACCAGACGCTCGGCCGCATCTTCGACCTGCTCGGCCGGCCCATCGACGGCGGCGAGCCGGTGCCGCACCCCGAGAAGACCTACCCGATTCACCGCGCCGCCCCCGCGCTGGTCGACCAGTCGCCGACCCCGGCGGTGTTCGAGACCGGCGTGAAGGTCGTCGACCTGCTCACCCCGTACATGAAGGGTGGCAAGATCGGCCTGTTCGGCGGCGCCGGCCTGGGCAAGACGGTCATCATCCAGGAGTTGATCCGCAACATCGCCAGCGAACACGGCGGTGTGTCGGTGTTCGCCGGCGTCGGCGAGCGCACCCGTGAGGGCAACGACCTCTGGCTCGAGATGACCGAGTCGGGCGTGATCGACCGCACGGCGCTGGTCTACGGCCAGATGAACGAGCC
>JBKJUD010000030.1:0-4920 GCA_046590735.1 Candidatus Eiseniibacteriota bacterium
AAGGCGAAGGTCTCCACCCGTGGACTGGCGCAGCGGACCAGGCCGCGCACCGGGTCGACGAGGAGCGTGTCGACGCGCACCGGCGAGGTGGCGCTGACATCCAGCGCCACCGTCGACATCTCCACCGCGAACACGCTGCCGTCGGGCGACCAGGTCAGCCGGTTGAAGGTCGCGTACGGCAACGTGGCCGCCACGGCCGGCACGGTGAACAGCGCGGCCAGCACGCCGCACGCGGCCACACGCAGGCCATGCGACGACAGGTGACACGAGGGCATGCAGTCTCCTTCACGAGATGACGACGGGCACGAGGTGACATCGGGTGCGATCGGGAGCCGCGGCGCCGCGCCTCAGCGGCGGCCGAACCGCTTCTCGAGTTCGTCCAGGCCGATGCGCACGAAGGTCGGGCGGCCATGCGGACAGGATTCGGGATGCTGGGCGCGGAACAGCGCGTCGATCAGCGCGCCCATCTCCTCCACCCGCAGGGACTGGTTGGCGCGGATGACCGAATGGCAGGCATACGACGCGGCCAGCGCATCCAGAGACGACGGTTCCCCCGCTTCGAGTTGCTCCGTGTCCTCCAGCAAGTCGCGCAGGAACATGCCGCCGGTCCATCCCCGGCAATCGGCCGGGATGCCGCGCACCACAACCGTATTCCCGCTCAGCGCCCGGATGTCGAACCCGAGGCGCTCCAGCGGGGCATGCATCGCCAGCAACGTATCGTACTCGGCCGCGGTCAGCTCCACCACCTCCGGGAACAGCAGGGTCTGCGACGGCGCGGCCGTCTCGCGCAGCCGGTCGCGAATCTGCTCGTACATGATGCGCTCGTGCGCGGCATGCTGGTCGAGGATGATGAAGCCCGACTTCACCGGGGCGAAGACCCACGTGTCGTGCAACTGCCAGAACGGCGTGCCGGGGGCCGGTGTGTCCCCGGGGGCGCGGGCGGTGCCGGGTTCGACCGGGGCGCCGCGGTGCGCATCCGCCACCGAACCGCCGAGCGTCAGCGGACCCCGGGGAAACAGCGGCGCGTAGAGATCGTCCGCCAGCGAGGTCTGGCGGGCCTCCAGCGGCAGGTCCTCGACCCCGAGGATGCGCAGGCGCGTCGTGGCGCCTGCCTCGCCCGCACCGCCGGTTGCGGCCGGATCGGGGGTGATCCATTCGGGCTGCTCGTCCGGCGCCGGGGCCGCGCCGGTCTGCGGAAGGCCGGGCACCACGCTGAAGGGGCGCACCAGCACGCGCAGCGCATCGTCGACGGCCCGCACGATCGCGCTGGAGACGTCCGACTCCCGCGCGAACCGCACCTCGCGCTTGGTCGGGTGCACGTTGACGTCCACCAGCTCCGGCGGCAGCGACAGCGACAGCACGAAGAACGGATGCCGGCCATCGGGCATCATCGTGCCGTAGCCGCGCCGCACCAGGTAGGACAGCACGGCGTTCTGCACCGGGCGCCCGTTCACGAAGAGGTACTGGTGCTCGCGGGTGGCGCGCGCGCCCTCGGGCGCGCCGATCATTCCCTCGACGCGGATGCCGTGATGGCCACCGCGCACCTCGAGCGCCTGCGCCGCGAACTGCGGCCCGTACAACGCGCCGAGCCGCATGCGCACATCCGCGACCGGCGCCACGTCGAGCAGCGCGCGCCCGTCGTGCGTCAGGCTCACGCGCAGCTCCGGCAACGCCAGCGCGTACGCGGTGAGCAGCCGGGCGGCGAGCCGTACCTCGTACTGCGCCGTCTTGAGAAACTTGCGCCGCGCCGGCACGTTGAAAAACAGGTCCTCGACCCACACGGTCGTGCCCGGCGCGCGCGCGATCGGCGTCGCGCCCTGCCACACACCGCCTTCCACGAGGACCTGCGTGCCATGCTCGGCGGCGCGCGTGCGCGTCGTCAGCGTGACCCGCGCGACCTGCGCGATGCTGGGCAGCGCCTCGCCGCGGAAGCCGAGCGTGTGGATGGCATCGAGATCGGTGGCGGCGCGCAGCTTGCTTGTCGCGTGGCGGGTGAACGCCAGCGGCAGGTCTTCGGCCTCGATGCCGCCGCCGTTATCGAGGATGCGCAGCGAACGATCGAGCCCGCCGTCCACCTGCACGGCGATCTCGCTGGACCCGGCGTCGAGCGAGTTCTCGAGCAGTTCCTTCAGCACCGCGACCGGCCGGTCGACGGTTTCGCCGGCGGCGATGTGCGCGATGACATCGGGCGCCAGCTGCTCGATGCGCGGCGGCGCGGCGGCGCGGGTCATGTCGCGCTCCCGAATCGCTCGCGCAACTCGGCGAGCGCGTTCAGCGCGGCGAGCGGCGTGAGCGCGTCGACATCGAGCGCATCGAGGCGCTGGCGCACCTCGCCGAGCAGTGCCTCGGAGGCGGCCGCCGCGTGCGCCGAGGCCGCTGTGACGGGTGCAAACAGGCCGATCTGGTCGGGGTCGCGCGCGCCGTTGCGCGAGGAAGCGCCGCGTGCGGGCACGACGGCGGCGCCCTCACCCAGCGGGACGGTTTCGGCGGAGAGGCCGGCTTCGAGATGTTCGAGGATCGCGCGCGCACGCACGATCACCGGCTCGGGCAGCCCTGCCAGCTGCGCGACGTGAATCCCGTAGCTGCGGTCCGCGGCGCCCTCGACGATGCGACGCAGGAAGATCACCCGGTTCCCCCATTCCTTGACCAACACGTTGAGCGTGCTCAGCCCCGGCAGCGCGCCAGCGAGATGCGTCAACTCATGATAGTGTGTGGCGAACAGCGTCCGCGGTGGGCCGCTGGGCGCACCCAGCAGATACTCGGTCACCGCCCACGCGATCGACAGGCCATCGTAAGTGCTGGTGCCGCGTCCGATCTCGTCGAGCAGCACCAGGCTGCGCGAGGTGGCGCCGCGCAGGATCGTCGCCGTCTCGATCATCTCGACCAGGAAGGTGCTGCGTCCGCGCGCGATCGCATCGCTCGCACCCACGCGCGTGAACAGCCGGTCGGCAACGCCGATGCGCGCCCGCGCCGCCGGCACGCACGCGCCGACCTGCGCGAGCAGCACGATCTGCCCGACCTGGCGCAGGAACGTGGACTTGCCGGCCATGTTCGGCCCGGTGACCAGGCTGAGCCGGCGATCCGGCGTGCCGAGGCGCGTGTCGTTCGGGACGAACTGGCCGTGGCCGAGCAGCGCGTCCACGACCGGGTGACGGCCATCGTCGATTTCCAGGATTTCGCTGTCCTCGACCTCGGGCCGCACGTGGCCGTGGCGCTCGGCGACCTCGGCGAGCGCCGCGTAGACATCGAGCCAGGCCACGGCGCGTGCGCCGGCGCGCAGCATCGCGACATGCGCGGCGACCTCGGCGCGCAGGCCCAGGAAGAGTTCGTGCTCGAGGCGTGCGGCGCGCTCCTCGGCACCGAGGAGCGTTGCTTCCATTTCCTTCAGTTGCGGGGTGATGAAGCGCTCGGCGCCGACCAGCGACTGCTTGCGCTGGTAGTCCTCGGGCACGCGGTGCGCGTGGCTGCGCGTGACCTCGAGGTAATAGCCGAAGACGCGATTGTAGCCGACCTTGAGCGTCGGGATGCCGGTGCGGGCGCGTTCGCCGTCCTGCAATGCGGCGATCCACACCTTGCCCTGGCGCGCGGCGTCGGCTATGCCATCGAGGTCGGCGTGCCAGCCGCGGCGAAAGATGCCGCCCGTGGTGAGCGTCAGCGGCGGGTCGTCGACCAGCGCCTCGCCGAGGCGCTGCACGAGGCCGCGCGCATCGGGCAGCGCGAGCACGGCTTCCTCCAGCAACTCGGGCAGGGCGGACGCCGGCGCCGCGATCTCCGCGAGCGTGGACGCATCGCTCCGCGCCGCGGGGGGCGCGCCCATCGCATCGCGGGCCAGCACCAGACGCGCCAGCGCATCGCGCAGCGTGCCGAGTTCGCGCGGCGTGGCGCGCTCGGTAGAGAGCCGCGCGACCAGGCGTTCGAGATCGCCCATGCCTTCGAGCGCCGCACGCAACGCCTGCCGGCGCGCCGGCGCATCGCGAAAACATGCGACGGCGTCCTGCCGGGCGCGGATCTGTGCGACGTCCAGCAGCGGCGCACGCAGCGCCGCGCGCAGTTGCCGCGCGCCCATCGCGGTGGCGGTGCGATCGAGCAGGCCGATCAGCGCGCCGGCACGCCCGCCCTCGCTGTGCAGCACTTCGAGCGTCTCCAGCGCCGCCGCGTCGATCACCAACGTCTCCCCGCTGCGCAAGCGTTCGAGGCTGGCCACGGCGCGCGCCTTGTCGGCGCCCATGTCGGCGACGTAGCGCAGCAGGGCGCCCGCGGCGCCGAGGCCCACCGTGAGGTCCTCGCAGCCGAAGGCGTCGAGCGCCACGACGCCGAGTTGCTCGCACAAGCGCTCGCGGCCGGCGCGCGTGTCGAACTCGCGCGGCGCCCGCCGCGTGCGCACCGGGCCGCGCGGCCGGGTCGACGTCTCGTGTGCATCGGCCGCGCTCGGTCGCGTATCCGGCCCGTCCTCGCGCGGCCAGGGATCGCCGTCGCCCTCGGGCACCAGCACTTCCACGATGGCGAAGCGGCCGAGCAGCGTCTCCAGTCCCTCAGGTGCGCAGTCGCCCACCAGCAGCTGCCCCGTCGACACGTCGCACACCGCGACGCCGACCGCAGCGCGCCCGGGCGCGAGGGCGGCGAGATAGCGGCTCTCGCGATCGGCGAGCAGCGCGCCGGTGGTGACCGTGCCGGGCGTCAGGACCTCGACCACCTTGCGTTGGAGCAAGTTCTTGTTCTGCGCGGTGGCCGGCGTCTCGGTCTGTTCGCAGATGGCGACCCGGTGCCCGGCCTCCAGCAGCCGCGCGATGTAGCCCTCGACGGCGTGATGCGGCACCCCGGCCATGGGCACGGGGTGGGCGCTGTGCTTGTCGCGACTGGTCAGCGTCAGGCCGAGAAGCTGCGAGGCGGTGCGCGCGTCCTCGAAGAACATCTCGTAGA
>JBKJUD010000243.1:0-10900 GCA_046590735.1 Candidatus Eiseniibacteriota bacterium
ATCGAAGATCAGGTGGACCTGGCCGGTCCGCGGCGGGTCGGGGATGGTCCGCAGGCTGACGGCCGGCGCGCCGTGCGACGACTTGCGGCCGCAGCCGGCGAGCGCGAGGGCGAGCAGGCTGGCGACGAGCAGGACGCGTGCATCGATTGTGAGTTTCAGCATGGCGGGAACGCTAGGCGAGGGTCGCGGTGGGGTCAAGTCACCGTGCTCCCCGCATCAGCCAGGATGTCGCGGGCCGCGGGACCGCTTGCCGCAATGGCCCACCCCGCGATGAGGTGGTCGCGGGCCCATCCTTGACACGGCCGTCCCCGGCCCATAGATTCCATCGGGAATTTCACCATGGGGCGTGCTGCCCGCTGACCCAGTCGAATTGCCGGGAGGATTGATGGCGTACCACCGTATTCGCGACATGCTCCGGAAGCCGACCCCGGACGGAACCGAGGCTGCACAGCTCAACGAAGGTCCGCTCGAGATCACCTACGAGCGCTTCAAGGGCAACACCTCCGGGGACCGCACCTGTGCCAAGACGCAGGTGATCTACATGCTGAGCGGCTCGATGTCGCTGACGGTGGGCTCCGAGACCCGCGAGGTGAAGGCCGGCGACGTGTGGCTGGTCGCGGCGAACAGCCCGGTCAGCTTCCGCACCGCGAACGTCGAGGCGATCGGCCTGCTGGTGACCGCCTAGCGCGATCGTCCCAGCCCGCACACTCGGGATCCACGCATCGAGAAACCCCCGGATGGCCCCGCCTCCGGGGGTTTTCTCGTGCGTCCTGGTTGCCAGCGCCGGCGGCGGTGTGCTGCAATGCCGGCATGAGCTTTCGACCCCGAGCACCATTCTGCGCTGCTGGTCTCGTCGCGTGGCTGGCGGTCAACGCGCTGGCCGCCGCGCCGCCGCCCGCCCTCATCCCGGTTGCGACGCCCGCCCCCGTGGGCAGCCTGGCGCCCGGTCTCGCGGCGATTCAGCCCGGCACGCCGGGATTCCCGCGCGGCGGCGCGCTTCTCTCATGGTGCGAACGCGACACCGCCGAGACCGTTCTGCGCTGCGCGGCCTGGGATGGCGTCCGATGGTCGCCGGTCTCCACCGTCGCGCGCGAGGCGCGATTGCAGGCGAACTGGGCCGATCCGCCCGGCGTGTCGGTCGGTGCCGCGTCGGCAGGATCGCCGTGGATCGCGCACTGGACGGAATCGCGCGAGGGCGCCGACGAGGCTGCCGAGGTGCTGCTCGCCGCCTCGCTCGACCAGGGCGCGACTTGGGGACCCGCGCTGGTGCCCTACGACGAGCGCACGCCGGCCGAGCGCGGGTTCGCCGTCCTGAGCGCCGAGGGGCGACAGGCGGGCCGTGTCGTCTGGCTCGACGGCCGCCATCGGGTCGAGTCCGAGCCCGGACCCGCGCTGGTCCCCGGCGAGCCGGAGCCGCCGGGCACGGAGGTGCGCCTGGCGGATCTCGGCATCGGCGCCGGCGACGACGGCGTGCCGCATTTGCGCGTGCTCCGCGACGAGGTGCTCGACACACGGGCGTGCGACTGCTGCCCGATGAGCCTGGTCTCCTGGCCCGGATCGCACCGCGTCATGGCCTTCTACCGCGACCGCTCGGCCGGCGAGGTGCGCGACATCTCCTCGGCGACCCTGCTGCCGGGACACGCGCCGGCGGTGACCGCGTACTCGCGCGACGGCTGGAAGATCGCGGGCTGCCCGGTGAACGGTCCGGCGGCCGTCGCCCTCCCGGCGGGCGGACGCGCCGCCGCCTTCGTGGTCTGGTACACCGCCGCGTCGGACTCCCCGCGCGTCTACGCCGCCCTCGCCGACTCCACCGGCGCCCGCCTGGGTGACCCGCTGCGCCTTGACGCGAGCCACGCCGCCGGCCGCGCCGCCGCCGTCGTTCTCGCCGACGGGACCATCCTCGCCGCCTGGTCCGAACGCCGCGGCAAGACCGCCACCTACCGCCTCGCCCCCATCCGCCACCGGGGCACGAAGCTGGAATTGGCGGCCGCGCCCACCGAACTCGCGCTGTCCTCGCCGAGGCAAGCGCCCCGCGTCGTCGCCGTGGGCAACCGTGTTCTGGTCGCTTGGACCGATCCGGCGGCCGCGTCCCCTGGCGTTCGCCTTGCCTCCATGGATTTCCCGGGGTCGGGACCCAAATCCAGCCGGGGGCGATAACCCGCCGCCACAAGGCCCGGAAAACTGAGCATCGACCCGCCAGCGGCCCGGGTTCGGTATTGACCTCGGAGCCCATGCATCCGTAAGGTCTAGGGGAAGCGTTCCTACCGCCGTGCCTGCCCAACCCGCGAGATATTCCGATCCGGGTGACTCCGCAGCGTAGCGGTAGACCGCTCTACCTCGGGCCGTTTCATCGACGTGACGGTGCCCGACTCGACTCCCGACCGCTTACCCCGGCAGAGAAATCGCGTGAAGCAGCTGACGATCAGGGACATTGCACGGCTGTCCGGTGTGTCGCGGTCCACCGTGTCGCTGGTGCTCAATCACAGCCCGCGCATTTCCGACGTCACGCGGCGCCGGGTGTGGGAGGTGATCGAGCGCGAGGGGTACGAGCCGAACGCGCTGGCGCGCGGGCTGGCGCGCCGTCGCAGCGACATGGTGGCGGTGGTCGTCCCGGTCACCGGCTCGCATGTTCTGTCCGACTTCTACTTCTCCGAGGCGATATCCGGCATCGGCGATGCGCTGGCCGCGCGCGGGCTGCACCTGGTCATCGAGGTGGCGACGCCGGAGTGGGTGCGCGTGGACGCCGGCATGCGCCTGTTCCGCGAGCGGCAGATCGACGGCATGCTGATCATCGGCA
This sequence comes from Candidatus Eiseniibacteriota bacterium, assembly GCA_046590735.1. Lineage (GTDB taxonomy): Bacteria > Eisenbacteria > RBG-16-71-46 > CAZEPH01 > CAZEPH01 > JBKJUD01. Next base: position 2,798 of record JBKJUD010000243.1, read on the forward strand.
CGCTCACCTCCGATGCGTTCGTCGATCGCCTGGTGCAGAGCGGCCACCCGGTGGCGCTCGTCAACAGCGTGATGCCGGGCGCCTCGAGCGTCGTCGCCGAGAACGCCAGCGGGGCGCAGGCGATGGTGCGGCAGCTCGCGTCGCTGGGGCACCAGAGCATCGGCTACATCGGCGGACTCGACGACACCACGGTGGGCGCCGAGCGCACCGCGGGGTACCGCGCCGGGCTGGCCGAGGCAGGGCTGGACGTGCGTGAGTCGCTGGTGGTCTACGGCAACTTCTCCGAGGCAAGCGGCGCGGAGGGAATGCGCGCGTTGCTCACCCGCCGCCCGCGTCCCACCGCCGTCTTCGCCGCCAACGACATGATGGCGCTCGGCGCACTGCGGGTCGCGCGCGAGTCCGGCCTGCGCGTGCCGCAGGACATCGCGCTCGCCGGCGCCGACGACATCGCGCTGGGCTCCTACGTCACGCCGCGCCTCACCACCATTCGCCAGCCGATGTACGAGATCGGGCGGCAGGCCACCGACACCTTGCTGCGGCGCGTGATGGCTGGTCCCGACGAAGCCCCGGTGGTCACCCGCATCGAGACGCAGTTGGTCGTGCGCGAATCGTGCGGCACGGTGCCGGGCAGCCAGGCGATGAAAGTGGTCGGCGGCAGTGCAGCCGCGCAGGCGAGGCGCCGGTCGTGAGCCGGCGCGTCGCCGCGCGACTGCTTCTCGCCGTGGCCTGCGTGCTGCCGCTGGCCCGCGCCGCTGCGGCGCGCACCTATCCGGGCGACGCGCACATCGCACCGGTCGGACACTTGATTGCCTGGGACGCGACGACGCTGCGCGGCCTCGACGCGGTAGGCGATGCCGGTCCGTCGGCCGCCGAGCACGCCGCTGATTTGCTTTCGCTCTTCGCCGGCGCCGCGGGTGGCGATCTCGCGGTGCGCGCTGACATGGTCTCGATGACCGACATGGCGCGCCGCATCGACTATTTCCGCGACCAGCGTGTGACGGTCTTCGTGCTGCTTTCCTACGGCGATGTTCCCGCGGCCACGCAACTGCCCGACGGAATCGCCGGCATCGCGCCGCTGCCGTGGCAGCGCGCCCTTCGCCTCGACCTCGACGCCACCGGCGCGCCGCGCGCCGCGTTGCTCGCCGCCGATGGGCGCGCGGCCCCCGAACCGCTCCGCGGCGTCGCGCGTGAGATCCGCCACGACCTGCTCGAAGCGCGCTTCGTCCGTCCCGCCGATTTCCCCGCCGGGGACATCCGTGCCGCGCTGCGGCTCACTGCCGTCTCGGTGGTCGGCGGCCAGGTGCGCGACATCCTCGGCCCGACGCAACTCGGCGCGGTCGCTTACGAATCGCACACCGCCTTCTATCACCACGGCAACCAGTCGCTCGCCTACACCACCAACTTCGTCGGCGATCCCGGCCGCGAGGAGGCCAGCGGCTACGACGAGCAGCTCCAGGTCCACGAGGCCACGCACGTCCCCGGCAACTTCGAACTGAGCGGCACGCTGCAGGCAGTGGCGGACTGGCAGCGCCAGCAGGGCGACCCGATGGACTTCAACGGGTGGCTGAAGAGCGGCGTCACCGCCGGCTGGGCCGCGATCGGCGCGAGCCCCTACGGCCAGTCGATCATGCCGTTCCTGCAGGACGCGATGAACGGGTGGTCGTCGAACATCGCCAACCAGATGACCAACTTCCGCTACGGCTACTGGCCAAAGGTGTGGTGGGTGCCCGAGCGCGTCTGGCTGTCGGGCCTGGTGTATCCCAATGGCAGCGTGATCAGCAACGATGTCGCAGTCAGCAACCAGTTCAAGAACCACGGCGCCTCCGCGATCATCCTCGACGACGATCCGCACTGCCGCGGCTACGACAATCACCAGATCCACACGCTGTCCAACGGCACCGGGCTGCGCGTGGTGCCGCGCGACGCCAACTACACCGGGCTGCTGCACTCCGGCAACGGCGCCGGCGCGCTCGGCGTGTTGCAGGGTCTGGCCGGCGGCAGCACCGGGCCGTATCGCATCGTGGTGTACGCCGACGACTGGGAGATGCCGGCGTCGCTGGGGGAGTGGCGCAACAGCATGCCTTTCGCCAAGGACACCTACGACTGGATGATCAACAAGTGCCAGGCCGAGAACGCCTGGCTGCACACCTGGGATCTCGCCGCGGCGCTCGACAATCCGAACTTCACCGGCTCGGCGTCGATGAACCCGACCTTCGGCACCTACGGCTCGATCGGCGGCACCAACGGCTACGGCGGCAACAACAACAGCTGGTATTCCGACTGGGCGGCGTACGTGCCGGGCGTCACCGGCGGCGTCAATGGCACGTGCGGCAACATCGGCGGCAACTGCCGCAACTACGGCGGGACGTGGAACGACGCGTGGACCGCGCTCAGCGCCGCGCCGGCCAACACCATCAGCGAATCCGGCTGGTACACGCTGATGACGAATCTCTACGAGACCGGCTGGCACGATTACCTCGGCGGGCCGATCAGCGGCTGGGAACACAACAACTCCGCACACATCAAGCAGGCCAGCGTCTACGCGGAGGCCGCGCGCTGGGCCGGCGGCCTTTACGCGAACCCCGCCGCCGCGTACTTCAGCGACATCGACAAGGACGGCTATCAGGAGCTGGTGATTCACAACGATCGCGTCTTCGCGGTGTTCGAGGCCAACGGCGGCCGCGCGGTCAACGTGTTCGCCAAGGGCAACGGCTACGCGTACTCGGTGGTGGGCGACGACAACGTCTACTGGTACGGCACGCAGGCCGACTACAACGACGGCAACCACGTCGGCGGCTTCAGCGAGGTGGGCCCGAACATGCAGGACCAGCCCTACACCATGACCGTGCTGGCCGGCACCGGGTCGACGGTGAGCGCGCGGCTGACCAACGCGAACGGTCTGGTCAAGACGGTGAGCCTGACGCTCGGCCAGCCCTATCTCGACATGGTGTACCAGGCGGGATCCACCACCAACTACATCCAGGGCGGCTTCTCGCCGGACCTCGTGAACCTCGTATGGAACGGCAAGATGTCGCGCGTGTGGTCGGGTGGCACGCCGGTGTACAGCGGATATCGCAATCCCAACTCGGGCGCGACGGGCGCGTGGGTGTGGGGGACGGCGGGCGCGTCGTTCAACAAGTCGTTTTCGGCGACGCTCATGAAGGGCGACGAGATCCGCGGCAGCGGCACCTTCGAGGTGCTGCTGTACGCCGGCGCCACCAGCACTCCCGACGTCAACGGCAAGGTGGCCGAACTCGACACGCTCGCCACGATGCTGGTGGACCGCGTCGGGCCGATCCCCCAGTCGTCGACATGGGGACAGGCGCTGGGACAGCTGTCGATCACCTTCGGCGACTACGTGCAGGCGCCGTCGTTCGTCGCCGCCGGCATCGGCATCGACAGCAACAACGATGGCGTCGCCGAGGTCGCGCTGCCCGCGAACACCACCGTGCTCTCGACCGGCGCGCCCACCACCATCACACTGCAGGTGCCCGCTGCGACCCAGACACAGATCAACACGCTCGCCCACACCGGCCTGCGGCTGCTGATGCCGGCCAACGCGGCGCGCGATCTCAACTACATCGGCAATACGCAAGTCACCAACGTCGACAACGTGCCGGTGAACTGGAACGCCGCCACCAGCGTCATCATCGACGGCCGGATGGACGCCGCGCAGTGGACGGCGTGCACGCGCGCCGTGTCCGACTCGCTCGACTCGCAGTGGACGGCCAGCAACGAAATCGACGCGGTGTACTGCACGTGGGACTCGGTGTACCTGTACATCGGCATCGATGCGCTGGTCACCGGCAACTCGCTGCTGCTCTATCTCGACACCGATCCCGGCGGCTCCAACGGACAGACCGACCTGCGCAACATCGACATCTGGGACCGCAACGCGCAGATCACCGCGCCGGGATTCAAGGCCGATTGGCAATACGGCTCGTACCAGCACCAGGGCACCTCCGACAGCCAGGGCTTCTGGCGCATCGCCAGCGCCACGCACGCGGTGGACTCGACCCAAGCGGTGATCCTGGCGTTCGATTCGAAGCACCTGCAGGGCAATGCCGGTGGCAGCGAGTTGGCGATCCCATGGAACACGCTCTACAACCTGGGCGCCGGGCGGGTGCCGGCGGGCCGGTCGATCTCCTTCGTCGCCAGCCTCGCCTGGGACACAGGCGACCTCGGCGGCGACTCCGCGCCGAGCAACACCGGCGGCATCGCGCTGCCGACGATCAACGCGGTGAACACGCTGCTGGTCGACGCCAACGGCGACGGCAAGCCGGACCTGCCCGACACCGCGCCGCCGTCGCTGGTCAGCGCGATCGCCCCGGCCGACTCGCAGGTCGTGGTCGCCTTCTCCGAGACGCTTGAGGCCACCAGTGCGCAGCAGCCGGGCAACTACACGATCTACCAGACCTCCGACCCGACCAACACGGTCAGCGTGCTCGCCGCGAGCCTCGCCGGCGACGGCCGCACCGTGACGCTGGCGACCGGCCATCAGGACCTGGTGGGCTACACGCTGGCGGTCAGTGCGGTCCGCGATTCTGCCTGCGCGCGCAACACGATCGCGCCGGGTTCGACGGTCGCGTTCCAGGGCGTGACCGCTGTCGGCGACCCGGTGCGCGCGCAACGCCTCATGGCAGTGCGCGCGTTGCCGAACCCGTCGCGCGCGATGACGCTGCTCGCGTTCGACGCGCCGGCTGGGCGCGTGAGCGTGATGCTGTTCGATGCTGGCGGGCGCGAAGTCCGGCGATTCACCGCGCGGCCGCACGCCGGCGGGCCGGGCAGCTTTGCGTGGGACGGTCGCACAAACTCTGGCGCCCTCGCCCCGGCTGGGGTATACGTGGCGGCGCTGACCGCCGGGGATCGCACGGTGCAGGCGCGGCTGATTCGCGTGCCATAGGGGCGAGACGACGAGTGATGCCAAGGAGCCCGGCGTGACACACAGGCAAGGACAGCTCCTGCGCGGCGTGACGCGCGCCGCGGTGGCATGCGTACTCGCGGCATTGCTGCAGCCGGGCGACGCGGTGGCGACCACCGCGTTGCGACGCGGCGGCGCCAGCGGCGACTCGATCACGATCGACGGCTCCACCCTCGACTTCGCCGCCGACGAAGCGTTGATGCAGTCCACGAGCACCGCGGATCCCGGCACCCAGACCCTCTACGAGTCGCGCGCCGACTCGCGCTGGGGCGCCAACAACGAATTGCTGCAGGTCCACATGACGTGGGACCGGGATAGCCTGTACGTCGGCGTGGACGGGGTCTCCTGGGGCAACAACGTCCTGCTGTTGTTCGACACCCGCCCGGGTGGCCTCGCCGGGATGAGCACGCTGAACGCCTGGCGGCGAAACTTCTTCTTTTGCGGTGGTTTCCAGCCCGACATCTTCCTCGCCACCTGGGACACCAACCGCCAGCCGCAGATGTGGCGCGCCACCGGCAGCAACTCGGTGCGGCAGCTTGGCGCCGGCGAGTTCCTGGCCGCGGCCACGTTCCAGCAGGCCGACGCCGGCAAGTCGATGGAGGCGGCGATTCCGTGGAGCACCCTGTGGGAATCCACCCGCCGCGACTACAACCCGGTCGTGCGCGACAGCATGCCGCAGCGTCCCGGCGACGTGTTCCGCGAGATCCGCTGCGTCGCCGTGCTCACCGGGGGCGGCGACGGCACCAGCGGCCCGGATGTCATCCCCGACAATCTCGAGGGCATGGTGCAGGACGGCAGCCAGGCGGTCACCCTCGACAACTTCCTGCGCACCACCTTCGATGCCGACGGCGATGGCTTCCCCGATTTCGGCGTCTCGCCGAAGGCGCGCAGCGAGAGCAAGGAGGCGCTGCCTGTGTTGTCCGGCCCGCCGCGCTTGACCGGCATCTCGCTGGCCCGCGCCGCCTTCTGCCCCACCCTCGGCCAACTCCTGGCCTTCACGCCGGAGGCGGTCTCGTCGTCCGGCCAGACCGGCACGATTACCTTGGCGGCGGCGATCTACGATATGCGAGGTCGTCGAGTGCGCACGCTGTATGACATGGCCACCCGCGACCTGCCCCTGAGTCCCTCGCCCGACGACGTGTGGGACGGCCGCGACCGCCACGGCGCGCTGGTGCCGCCCGGCATGTACGTCCTGCGGGTGGTGGGCGGCGGCTGCAATGCCCTGGGCACGGCGCGCACCGACCGCGCCGTCGCGGTGATACGCTGACATGCGGAGACCCTCGCTCATGACGATCCGCCCGGCCCGGCGTCCGACGCCGCTGCTCGCGGCCCTCGTTGCCGCCACGCTCGCCGCCGCGCCCGCGCCCGCCCGGGCCTACTTCGACCAACTCGAGCCCGACGCGCGCTCGCTCGCGATGGGACGCGCCACCGCGGCGGATGTCAGCGGGCCGGCGGCGCTCTACTGGAATCCCGCGCGGCTGGCGGCGCCGATGCCGTTCACCGCGCTGGCCACCAACTCGCAGCCGTACGCGCTGCCAAATCTCACCGAGATCGCGCTCAGCGTACGCGTGCCTGTGCGTGGCGTGCCGGTGGGGATTGGCTGGCACACGACGCGGCTGCAGGACGCGATCTCGGAGGACTACGTGAGCCTCGGCGCCGCGACGCTCGCCGGCCGGTTCGCGTTCGGCGGCGCGCTGGAGTTGGCGCGCGTCGGCGTGGCGCAGCAGGTGCGCGACGAGTCGCCCTCCGTGGCGGCCTCGTCGACCAGGGCGAGTGCGAGCGCGGGGCTCACCTGCGCGATGTCGCCGCGCATGACAGCCGCCGCCGTGCTGCGCCACGCGGCCGCGCCCACCTTTCCGCTGGTGCCCGGCGCCACCGATATCGGCGGCGGCCTGCCGCGCCAGGGCGAGGTGGCGTGGAGCTACCGCTGGAACCCGGCGAGCACCGTTTGCGCCGCGCTGACCCGCGACGCCCGCGGCTGGCGCCACGCGCTCGGCGCCGAGGTCGTGTTCTCCGACGTGTTCCACATCCGCGCCGGGCTCTCGCAGTACGACCTCACCGGCGGCATCGGCCTGGCCCGCCCGCGCTGGAGCGCCGACGTGAGCTTCCTGAGCCACGCGGATCTCGGCAACTCGTACCGCTTCGCCTTCACCTACCACGCGGCGACACCGGCGGGAGGTGCGCGATGATGCACGCACGCCGTCACGCGGCCGCCCTGCTCGCTGGCGCCTTCGTCGTCCTCGCCTGCGCCCCGGCCGCGCACGCGCTGACACGGCTCGAAGGCTACTATTCGACCCAGCTCGACATCCGCAAGCAGGATCGCAGTTACCGTTGGGACTACGACGCCAACAGCGGCGATGGCAGCGATTGGAACTATCTCGAGTTTCGTCTGCTCTCCACGCCACGTCCGGGCACCGAGGCCTTCGTCAAGACCTACGCGCAGTGGAATCCGTTTCTCTCCTCGGACCGGCGCCCCAGCTTCCTGCTGCAGGAAGGCCACGTGAAGTACCGCATCGACAAGGGCCCGCGCGCCTACGAGGGGATCATCTTCACGCGCGAGCGGCGCTACTGGGTCGACAATCACCTGATCGGCGTGGTGTATGACGACCAAGCCAGCAACGGCGGCAACGCGGACGGTGTCCGGCTGGAAACGTGGGGCCCGCACGGCTTCAACGCCAGCTACGCCTTTTCCGATTTCGCCGGACAGAGCACGCCGGCCTCCGGCTCGCTGCCCGACAAGCCGCGCAACACCGACGACGCGCACATCGCGCGCATCCGGCGCAATTTCCTCCCCGGCAACCGGCTGCGCCTGGGGATGACCAACGCGATGGTGGTGCGCGCGCCGCAGTCGATCATCTTCCGCGACACCGACTCCACCGGCGCCGCGCGCGACACCAGCACCTACGTCAACGTGATCGCCGGCGACAGCCGGTTCACCATCGGCAGCGCCGACATCTCGGTCGAATACGCGCAGACCTTCAAGCCGGGCTGGCAGTACACCAACCTGGTCGAGCGCCGCTGGTGCACGGACCGGCCGAGCCGTTTCGCGCTCAGTAAACTCAATGACGGCCTGTGGCGCGCGCTGCCTTCCAGCGGCGTGCTGCGCGCCGAGATACGCAGCCTGCGCGTCGGCACGCCGACGGTCGGCTATTTCTACATCGCGCCCAGCTATCGGGTGCTCG
>JBKJUD010000454.1:0-5056 GCA_046590735.1 Candidatus Eiseniibacteriota bacterium
ACTCGTCAGCGCCGGTCTGGGTGGGCTGGCCTGGCTGCGGCACTGGGCCGATCCGCGCACGCCGCTGCGCTATCCCTTCCCGCCGGGGGCCGGCGCGCCGCCGCTGCGCGCGACGCCCGACACCACCGCGCTGCACCCCACCGACCCCGAGATCGAGGGCCCGTTCTACACGCCCGGCACGCCGCTGCGCACCGCGCTGGCCGCGCCCGGCACGTTCGGGACGCCACTGGTCATCGCGGGCCGCGTGTTGTCGCTCGACGGCCGGCCGGTCGCCGGGGCCGTGCTCGACGTGTGGAACTGCGACGGCCGGGGCGTCTACGACACCGAGGGCTTCAATCTGCGCGGCCATCAGTACACTGGCGCCGATGGCGCCTTCCGTATCGAGACGGTCCGGCCCGGCGATTACCGCCAGGCCGGCCTGCGCCGCACGCCGCACGTGCACGTGAAGGCGCAGGGCCGCGACACGCGCCTGCTCACGACGCAACTCTACTTCCCCGGCGAGCCGCTCAACGCGCACGACAGGTTCTTCGATCCCGACCTGGTCCTGCGGGTGCGCCCGGCGGCCGGCGACCGGCTGGACGCGGTGTTCACGCTGGTGCTGGCGCCGCGGGGGTAGGCGGCGGCGACCTGCACGTGTCGCTCAAAGTGCATTTGATCGACACATCGTCCTTGACGTGTTCTTCTCGTCGACACATTCTGTAAACGTGTCGATAACAATGTGTTTCGAGGACATGTCATGACATCCGAATGGCGCCCGGATCGGCCGTACAATGCCCTTCCTCAGCTCCCGCCACAGGGCGAAATTGAGACGAAAACTGTTCTCAAGCAATGCGTTACGGCGAGAGCTGCCCTCGCGGACCTGAAGCGAGCGGGCGAATTGATTCCGAATCCCTCCATCCTCATCAATACGATCGCGTTGCTTGAGGCGCAGGCGAGTTCCGAGATCGAGAACATCGTGACCACGGCGGATTCGCTCTTCCAGTTTCTCCACGACGAGCCTGGTGCCGATCCGGCCACCAAGGAGGCCCTGCGCTACCGGCATGCTCTGCTGGAAGGATATCGGATGCTGGCGGACCGGCCGGTGGGAACGCGCATGGCAGAGAACATCTGTTCGCGCATCACGGGCACCGACATGTCGATCCGGCAAGTTCCCGGCACTGCGCTCGCGAGCCGCACGTCCGGGGAGGTGATCTACACGCCTCCCGAGGCCGAGGCGCGACTGCGCGACATGCTGGCAAACTGGGAGCGATTCCTGCACGAGGAAAGGGAACTCGATCCGCTCGTGCGCATGGCAGTCGGACATTACCAGTTCGAGGCGATCCATCCCTTCACGGACGGGAACGGTCGAACAGGTCGCGTACTCAACGTGCTTTTTCTCGTGGGCGAACAGTTGCTGGCATCGCCGGTGTTGTATCTGAGTCGCTCCATCATCGCGCGCCGCGCCGACTATTACACCCTGCTGCTTGACGTCACGCGCGATCAGGCATGGGAGCCGTGGATCCTGTACATGCTTCGCGGAGTGGAGGAAACGGCACGGTGGACGACAGACAAGATCGCCGCCGTGCGCGCGCTGCAGCAGGCGACGACCGCGCACGTGCGGACGCAACTGCCCAAGATCTACAGCCGTGAATTGGTCGATGTGATCTTTGCGCTGCCGTACTGTCGCATCCGCGACTTGGGCGCGGCGGATATCGCCGGGCGCCAGTCTGCGTCACGATACCTGAAGGCACTCGTCGGGATCGGAGTCCTGCGCGAACGGACGGTTGGGCGCGAGCGACTGTTCCTCCATCCGAAGCTGCTGGCGCTGTTGACGCGAGAGAGCAACACGTTCGCGCCGTACTGAGGGGCGCGCCCCTACACCGCGCCGCCCACCAACCGTCCGACCAGCGCCGTGAACCCCATCGCCACCGCGCCCCAGAAGGCGACGCGCAGGGCGGCGTGGGTCATCGGCGCGCCGCCGACCTTTGCGGCGATCGCGCCCAGCGAGAACAGCATGAGCACCGTCGTCGCGGCGATGGCGGGAGTCAGCACGCGCTCCGGCAGGAACACCACCAGCAGCACCGGGAGCGCGGCGCCCACCGCGAAGGAGGCGGCGGAGGCGAACGCCGCCTGCAGCGGCCGCGCGCGGGTGTTCTCGTGGATGCCGAGTTCGTCGCGCGCGTGCGCGCCGAGGGCATCGTGCTCCATCAACTCGCCGGCCACCTGGAAGGCGAGGTCGCGGCTCACGCCGCGGCCCATGTAGAGCCCGGCGAGCTCGGCGCGTTCGGCCTCGGGCTTGGTAGCGAGTTCGCGGCGCTCCTTGGCGAGGTCGGCCTTCTCGGTGTCGGCCTGCGAGCTGACCGAGACGTACTCGCCGGCGGCCATCGAGAGCGCGCCGGCCGCGAGGCCCGCGATCGCCGCCAGCAGGATCGCCTGGTGGCCGGGCCCCGCCGACGCCACGCCCACGATGAGGCTGCTGGTGGAGATCAGCCCGTCGTTGGCGCCGAGCGTGGCGGCGCGCAGCCAGCCGGTGCGGGTGGTGTGGTGGGTTTCCTGCTGCTGCATCGTGCTCCTTTCGTGGCGGGGCTCACCGGCGTTCAGCCGAAAAAGCAACAGAGCTCGTCACGCTCCACGATCTCCAGGAACGCCTCGATACCCGGGACGACGGGATCCGGCTCGTACGCATGCCATTTGAGGTCGGCCCGCATCCAGAACACTTTCCAGTGGCCGTGAGTTCTCACGAAGGTCGCCTTGGCGATCGCCTTCTCGTAGCGCGTGGTGGGGTCGAGATACTGTGGGCGAATCTCGAAGATCTCGACGCTCTGGCTGGAAATGCGGTACGCGATGTCGAGCTGGTCGCGAAGGTGCGCCGGCGGACGGTAGCGTGTGAGGAAGCCCTCCAGCGCCTTGGTGCAACGCAAGCGTTCGATCTCCCTGAGCGGCATCGCCGAATCCTACTCCACGGGCGCGGGGCACTCCAGTCTCCATCGCGGCTGGGGCGACGCCGGGCCGGCGCGTGTTGTAGGCTGCCGCGAGGTTTCACGGCCAGTCCCCGGGAGGTTCCCTCGTGGCTCGATGTGCATCGCTTCGGCCCGCCGTCCTCGTCGCGCTGGCCTTGACCTCGATGGGCGCGGCAGCCTTCGCCTCCGCCCCCGTCGATCCGGGCGTCTACGCCGGCCTGCGCTGGCGACTCGTCGGGCCGTTCCGCGGCGGGCGCACGGTGGCGGCCGCCGGCGTCCCACAGCGGCCAGGCGTCTTCTACATCGGCGTGAACAACGGCGGCGTGTGGAAGACCACCGACTACGGCCGCGTGTGGACGCCGATCTTCGACGACCAGCCCACCGGGTCGATCGGCGCGCTGGCGGTGGCGCCGTCGAATCCGGACATCGTCTATGTCGGGAGCGGCGAAGGCTTGTTGCGGCCGGATCTTTCCACCGGCGACGGCGTCTACAAGTCGCTCGATGGCGGCGCGTCGTGGACGCATCTGGGTTTGCGCGACGCGCAGCAGATCGCGCAGCTCGCCGTCGACCCGATCGACCCGCAGCGCGTGTTCGCCGCGGTGCTCGGGCATCCCTACGGCGCGAACGCTGAACGTGGCATCTTCCGCTCGCTCGATGGCGGCGCCTCGTGGACCAAGGTGCTCGGCCCCGACGACAACACCGGCGCGATGGATGTCGTGTTGCACCCGCGCGATGCGCGCATCGTCTACGCCGATCTCTACGCCGCGCGCGCGACGCCGTGGGAGGGTTTCGCCGATCCGCTCTCGGCGCGCAACGGCGTCTTCAAGTCGACCGATGGCGGAACGACGTGGCGGAAAGTCACCGCGGGACTGCCGGACTCCAGCGCCGGCCTCGGGCGTGTCGGACTGTGCGTGTGCCCGAGCGATCCGTCGCGGATGTACGCGATCGTCGGCACACGGCGCGAGGCGTTGGGCGGACTGTATCGCTCCGACGATGCCGGCGAGTCGTGGCACCGCGTCAACGGCGACGCGCGGCTGAGCGAGCGCGACGGGGACTTCAACGAGGTCAAGGTGGATCCCACCAACGCGGACATCGTGTACGTCGCCAACGTGATGTCGTGGAAGTCCACGGACGGCGGCGCGCACTTCGAGGCGTTCCGCGGCGCGCCCGGCGGCGACGACTACCACCGCTTCTGGATCGACCCGCACAACCCGCGCGTCATCCTGCTCGCCGGCGACCAGGGCGCGGTGGTCACCGTCAACGGCGGCGCGACGTGGAGTTCGTGGTACAACCAGCCCACCGCGCAGATGTTCCACGTCAACGCGGACACCCGCTTCCCCTACTGGATCTACGGCGGCCAGCAGGAAAGCGGCTCGGCCGGCGTGTGCAGCCGCGGCAGCGACGGCGCGATCACGATGCGCGACTGGCGGCCGGTGGGCATCGAGGAGTACGGCTACGCGGTGCCGGACCCGCTGCATCCGAATCTGATCTACGGCGGCAAGATCGGCCGCTTCGACTGGAACACGCTCCAGGCCGAGGACGTCTCGCCCGAACCGCTGCGCAGCGGGCAGTTCCGCGCGGTGCGCACGATGCCGATCGTGTTCAACCCGGTCGATCCGCGCATCCTGTACTTCGGGATGAATGTCGTGTACGAGACGCGCGATGGCGCGAAGACGTGGCGTGTCATCAGCCCGAACCTCGCGCGCGAGGCGCCGAAGGTGCCGGCGTCGCTGGGCGCGTTCGCCGCGCTCGACACGGAGCATGGCGCGCACCGCGGTGTGGTATACGCGCTGGCGCCCTCGTTCCGCCGCGTGAACCTGCTGTGGGCGGGCACCGACGACGGCCAGCTCTGGGTGACGCACGACGGCGGCGGCGCGTGGCGCAACGTCACGCCGCCGACGCTGACGGCGTGGAGCAAGGTGTCGGTGCTCGAGGCGTCGCACGCCGACACACTGTGCGCCTACGCTGCGATCAATCGCATCCGCTGCGACGACAGGCGTCCGCACATCCTGCGCACCCGCGATGGCGGCGTGAGCTGGCAGGAGATCGTCGAGGGCCTGCCGGACGATGCGCCGGTCAATGTCGTGCGCGAGGATCCGCTGCGCCGCGGCCTGCTG
>JBKJUD010000479.1:0-11818 GCA_046590735.1 Candidatus Eiseniibacteriota bacterium
CCGCGCTCATCTCCCCGCCGCGCCCGCCGCCTTCCTCCGCGCGCTCGCCGCCACCGACGACGGACTGCAACGAGCCCTCGCGCAAGTGCGCGCCGCTGCAGTCCGTCGTCGGTGGCGGCGAGCGCGCGGAGGAAGGCGGCGGGCGCGGCGGGGAGATGAGCGCGGGTGGCCATGGGTGTGCGCGCCGCCTAGACGGCGCGGCTGCCCTCCAGCCCGTGGCGGGCCAGGGCGGCGCGCGCGCCCTCGACGCCCTCGATGAGTTCCGCCTGCCAGCCGGCCGCGCGCGCGCCGTCGACATTGGCGGCGTTGTCGTCGAGCAGCAGGATGCGGGGAGCGGGCGCGCCGGTCGCCGCGGCCACATGCTCGAACACCGCGCGATCCGGCTTGACCAGCCCGGTCAGATGCGACGGGAAGTGGCGATCGAACTGACGCATGAACGGCAGCGGGAGCAACACATCATCCCAGTGCAGACAGTTGGTGTTCGAGAGCGACGCGAGCGTCAGCCCGCCGTGCTCGCGCAAGCCCGCGAGCAACTCCTCGGCGCCATCCACCGGCCCGCTGATCCACCCACGGAAACTCGCGAGGAAATCCTCGGGCGTGACGCGCAACGCAAACTCCTCGATCACCCCGCGCGCAAACGGCGCGGGTTCCATCAGGCCGGCCTCGAACGCGCGCGCCGCCGGCGACATGATCCAGCGCTGCCAGAATTCCGCGCGCCCCAGTTCCGCGTTCCCCGACCACTCGCGCGCCGACGGCAGGCCGTCGTGATGCACGAGGACGCCGCCGAGGTCGAAGACGATGAGATCGAGATCCGCCGCTGTCATCCGCGAAGCATGGCCGAGCGGGCGCCGGGACGCAATCCCGACCACGCTCGGCCATTCGCGTTTTTCGGACGACTACGCCGCCTGCGCAACCGTCGCGCGCGGCGCGCGGCGCGTGCGCGCCATCCACACCTCGACCACCATCAGGAGCAGCGCGAGCATCAACAGCTCGCGCCACAGCTCGCGCCCATGCCGCAGCTTCTGCACGACGGTCGCCACGCGCTCGCCCGGCGCCATCACCAGGCTCGTCGAGCGTCCGCTCAGGCGGATCAGGTCGCGCGGCACCGGGCGCGCGAGGTCGCTCTCGCGCGCGTCGATGTTGACGGCGAACCGATCGAGCACGCGTTCGCCGACGCGCAACGTCCACACGCCCGGCGCGGGCACCGCGTCGGTGACCAGCGTGGTGCGATTGCCGTCGACGCGCGCATGCACGGCGAGTTCGGCGCTGTTGGGGCCACTGCACCGCGCAGCCGCGGCGGAAGCGCCCGCCGGCGCCAGCGCGGTGAGCGCCTCGCCCACCGTGCGCTCGCTCTGCGGCCGCGCACGGCCGGTGGCCAGATATCCCGCCGCCTGGCGTAGGAATGGCAGGAACGAGCCGGTCGTCGGGAAGTCACCCCACACCAGGTCGAGCGCCGAGGTGAACACCAGCACGCCCGGCCCCTCGAGCAGCGCGGGCGTGTTGTCGCTGAAGCGCGCGAGCACGCGGAGCCCCGTGCCCGGGGTCAGCGCGACGCTCTGCTGGAAGCGTCCGCCGGTGAGCGCGCCGCCGCGGGTCAGGCGAAATCCGGCGAACACGGGATGATCGGGCACGCCGGGCAGCAGGCTTGCGTACGACCCCGCGCTGGCGTGCCGCACGACGCCGGTCGCCCGCGCGCCACCCGCGCCGCGTGGCAGGAGCGCCGGCAACAGTTCGGCGTTGAGCACGGCGGGGTCGGTGTGGGAGCCGCAGGCGAGCAGCACGCCGCCGCCGGCTTGCATGTAGGCGCCGAGCGCGCGCAGCGCGGCGGCCGGCATGCGCGGCGGATCAGCGAGCACCACGACGTCGTAGCGCGAGGGGTCGGCGGAGAGCAGCGCGATGCCGTCGCGCACGTCGACGGTGAAGGTGGTGCCCTGGCCCGCGGCGCCGCCGGCCTCGAGGGCCAGCTTGGCGAAGGCCGCGGCGGGAATGTCGGCGGGTTTGACCGGTTCGCCGGTGGCGAGCGCGGTCGCCGCCCG
Source organism: Candidatus Eiseniibacteriota bacterium (assembly GCA_046590735.1). Lineage (GTDB taxonomy): Bacteria > Eisenbacteria > RBG-16-71-46 > CAZEPH01 > CAZEPH01 > JBKJUD01. The sequence continues at coordinate 2,037 of JBKJUD010000479.1, forward strand.
TTCGCCGCCCTCGCCGATGATCAGCACCCGCACGACGCTGCGCGCGCGCGGCACCAGGAAGCGCACGTTGTCCTCGCGGAGCGCGTCGCTGGGCAGCGTGGCGCGTTCGGTCTCCGGCGTGACGCCCACCGGCGCGCCGGCGAGCGGGTCGCGCAGCGTGGCGCTGGCGCGGTCGCGCGCCGCGATCGCCAACGCGGTCTCGGTGCTCGCCAGCCCGGTCGCCTCGAGACGCACCGGGACCGTCGTGCCCTCGGGCGAGTGGTTCGCGACGCTGATGCGCACGAGGCCTGGCCCGGCGCCGTTGGCGGTCGCGGATTCAAGCGCCAGGTTGCCGCGCGGCTCCTCGCTCGCCGGCGCCAGCACCACGCGCACGCCGCGCGCGATCGTCCCGGCATCGCGCGCCACATCGGTCATTGCCTGCTTCTGGAAGTCGGAGACGACGTACACCTCGCGGTTCGGCCGCTTCTGCGCATCGACGCGCCGCAGCGCTTCCGCAGTGGCCGGGCCCAGCGTGCCGGCGGTGAGCGAGGGCGTGACCGCGCGCAGGGCGGCGAGCACGGCATCGCGCCCGCTCACCACATCGCGCGCCGCAATCGCCTGGCTGCCGCGCGCGACGACCAGCGTCACCGCATCGCCGCCGGAGGTCTGGCGCACGATCTCCTCGGCGCGCCGCCGCGCCGCCGCGAAGACCTGACCGCCGCCCGGCGCCGAGGCGTTCATGCTCAGGGTCGCATCGAGCACGACGGCGACCGCCGTTTCGCCGCCGCCGCCGCCGAGCACCCCGGCGCGCTGCAGCGCCGGCCGCGCGGCCGCCAGCGCCAGCAGCGCGACGATGAGCATGCGCAGCGCCAGCAGGATGTAGTCGTGCAGCTTGACCTGCCGGACGTTTTCGCGCCGCACCTCGCGCAGCAGCCACGTCGAGGAAATGCGGATCTCCGGCAGCTTGCGCCGGTAGATCAGGTGGATGAGCAGCGGCGCCGCGATCGCGGCGAGCCCGGCGAGCAGCGCCGGGTTGAGGAAGGAGAAGACGGGCATCAGTAGAGGCGGCTCCGCTTCTGCAGGTAGGCGAGCATCGCGATGTCGTAGGGCGTGCGGGTGTCGAGCGGCACGTAGTCGATCCGGTGCTCGCGGCAGTGGTTGCTCAGGCGCGTGCGCCACGCCTCGAGCGCTTTCAGATAATCGCGGCGAATGATGTCGGGCCGGACTTCGATCCGGTCGCCGCTCTCCACGTCGATGAAGCGCGCTTCGCGCTCGTACGGGAAGACGGTCTCCGCCGGTTCGAGCACGTGGAAGACGATCACTTCATGCTTGCGATGCCGGAAGTGGCTGAGCGCGTCGAGCACGCTGTCGACGTCGGGATCGTGCAGGTCGCTGAAGATGATGATGAGGCCGCGACGCCTCACCCGTTCGGCGAGTTCGTTGAGGCACGGGGCGATCGCCGTCTCCTTCTCGGAGGGCTCCTCGCCGAGCACGTCGTAGATCGCCGAGAGATGGCGGCGGATGCTGCGCGGCGGCAGGAAGCGGCGGATGCCGTCATCGAACGTGAGCAGGCCCACCGCGTCGTTCTGCTGCAGCATCAGGTACGAGAGCGCGGCAGCGAGATAGGACGCGTACGTGAGCTTGGGCAGCGTGGCCGCGACGCCGGGGGCCGGCGGCGCCTTCCACATCGACGCGCTCACGTCGAGTAGGAGATAGGCGCGGAGGTTGGTCTCCTCCTCGAACTCCTTCACATAGAAGCGGTCGGACTTGGCATACAGCTTCCAGTCGATGGTGCGCACCGGGTCGCCCGGCATGTACTGGCGATGCTGCGCGAACTCCACGCTGAAGCCGTGATACGGACTCTTGTGGAGGCCCGCGAAGAAGCCCTCGACGACCAACCGCGCCTTGAGATCGAACCCCGCGAGCTTGCTGACCGCCAGCGGATCGAGGAAGCGCGGCCCGGCGGCCGGGGCGCGTTGGCTCACCGCGACGCCTTGACCTGCAGCGCATCCCCCACCGGCACGGCGGCGAGCAGTTGCTCGATGACCTGCGTGGTGTCGACACCTTCGGCTTCCGCCGCGTAGTTGCGCACGATGCGGTGGCGCAGCACCGGCCGCGCAACCGCGCGGACGTCCTCGGCGGTGGGCGTGAAGCGGCCGTCGAGCACCGCGCGGGTCTTGGCGCCGAGAATCAGGTTCTGCGAGGCGCGCGGGCCGGCGCCCCACGCGATCCATTTCGTCGTGTCGGTGCGGACGGCCCCGTTGGCGGAGGCGCTGGTGTCGACGCCTGCCGGCGGGCGCGTCGCGCGCACCAGGCGGACGGCGTACTCCACGACCTGCGGCGCGACCGGGACGCGGCGCACAAGCTGCTGCGCGCGGATGATGTCCTCGGCGGTGAGCACCGGCTGTGGCGTGTCGCCCCCGCCGGATGTGGTGCGGGTCACGATCTCGACTTCCTCGGCCTCGCTCGGGTAGTCCACGAAGACGTTCATCATGAACCGGTCGAGCTGGGCCTCGGGCAGCGGGTAGGTGCCTTCCATTTCGATGGGATTCTGGGTCGCGAGGACGAAGAACGGCGGGGCCAGCGTGTGCGTGCGCCCGCCGGCGGTGACCTCGTGCTCCTGCATCGCCTGCAGCAGGGCGGCCTGCGTCTTGGGCGGCGTGCGGTTGATCTCGTCTGCCAGGACGATGTTGGCAAAGACCGGCCCCTTGATGAAGACGAACTGCCGGTGCCCGGTGGCGGAGTCGTCCTCGAGGATGTCGGTGCCGGTGATGTCGCTGGGCATCAGGTCGGGCGTGAACTGGATACGGTTGAAGCTCAGGTGGAGGGCGCGGGCCAGGCTCGAGATGAGGAGCGTCTTGGCGAGCCCCGGCACGCCGACCAGCAGGCAGTGCCCGTTGGCCAGGAGGGTGGTCAGCAGGTCGTCGATCACGGCGTCCTGTCCGATGATCGTCTTGCGGACTTCCGAGAGGATCTGCTTGCGCGCCTCCTGGATTGCTGCGACTTCCTCGACGTCGCTCATCGGGCGGCGTGCCTCCTCGGGGTTGCGGTGTGTTGGTGCATGCGGCGAGTTGGTTTAGACGCCTTGGATCGGGCGTGGGTTCTCTGTTCTCGTGAGCGCCTTGTATCTGTATATATCGATATATACTCCTATGTGGATATATACATATGTCTATTCTCCTAGAATGATCGAAGACACCCGGTCGAGGTCGTCGTCCGAGTAGAACTCGATCTGCAGTACTCCATGGCCATCGGCGGCGGTGCGTTGAACGAGCACCCGTGTTGCGAGGCGCGTCGTCAACATGTCCCGCAGTGCGCGGACGGCGGCCGGGAGCGTGGCGTCCTGGCCGGCGGCCAGCACGGCCGAACCCGGGTGCGACTTGCCCCCGCCATCCCGCTTGGACCGCGTGTGGGCGGACCGGCCTGGCGTGGCCGCATCCGCCAGGTCCCGGACCTTCGTTTCGGTCTGCCGGACGCTCAGCCCCTTGGCGCTGATCTCATGGGCCAGGAGCGTCATGTCGTCTGGGTGGCGCAGCGCCAGCAGGGGGCGTGCGTGGCCCGCGGTGATCTTGCCCTGGTCGAGCATGGCCTTCACGGATGCTGGCAAGTTTAGCAACCGCAAGCTGTTAGCAACTGACGACCGCTCCCGGCCGACCCTGACCGCCACCTTTTCCTGCGTCATGCCCATCTCGTCGATGAGCCGGCGGTAGGCCTCGGCTTCCTCGAGCGGGGTCAGGTCCTGGCGCTGGATATTCTCCACCAGGGCGGTCTCGAGCAGGATCTCGTCTGAGATTTCGCGTACCTGCACGGGAATTGTGGACAGTCCGGCCCTCTGGGCTGCCAGAAAGCGTCGTTCCCCCGCCACGATCTCGTAGTCCGGACCTTCCCCGCGCACCAGAATCGGTTGCAGGACACCGTGTTGGCGGATCGAGTCGGCCAGTCGCGCGAGTGCCGATTCGTCGAAGTGACGGCGCGGCTGGTCGGCATTGGCGTGGAGCCTGGCCACGGGCAGCTCGCGCGGCGGTCCGGCCGGCGGAGACTGGACCGCCGGCGCGGACGGCTCCCGCGCCACTAGCTCTGTCGTTGCTGCGGGAGCGGCGGCCGAGGGAAATGGGTTGGCCGGCGGCGCGTCCGCGATCGGGATGAGGGCCCTAAGCCCCCGCCCGAGCACTTTCTTGCTGCTCACGTGCGATGACCTCCTGCGCCAGTGCGATGTAACTGGCTGCACCGGAGCTAAATGAGTCGTAGAGCATGACCGGCTTGCCGAAGCTGGGCGCCTCGCTCAAGCGGACATTGCGGGGAATGACCGTCGCGAAGACCTGATCGCCGAAGACCGATCGCGTTTCCTGGGCCACCTGTTGCGACAGGTTCAGTCGTGAGTCGTACATTGTAAGCAATACACCGTAGACGCGCAGGCGTGGGTTCATGTTCGCTTTGATCAGCTCGATGGTCTGCAACAGATTGCCAAGGCCTTCCAGGGCGTAATACTCGGTCTGTGTGGCGATCATGACGCCCTCGGCGGCGGTCAGGGCGTTCAGGGTGAGCAGGCCCAGAGAGGGGGGGGTGTCGATGAGGACGAAGTCGTAGCGCGATTCCACCTCGACCAGCGCCTCCGCCAACCGGCGCTCGCGGCGCTCCATGGGGACGAGCTCCACTTCCGCCCCCGTCAGGCGCGGCGCCGAGGGGAGCAGATCGAGACCGTCGATTTCCGTCTGGCGGATGACCTCCTGAGCGGAGGCTTCCCCGAGCAGGACTTCGTAGACGCAGGGCACCTCGTCGTCGGGCATGATCCCCAAACCGCTGCCGGCGTTCGCCTGGGGATCCATATCCACCAGCAGGACCTTCTTGTCCGAGAGGGCGAGGGCGGCGGACAGGTTCACGGCGGTGGTCGTCTTGCCCACGCCGCCCTTCTGGTTTGCGATGGAGATAATGCGTGTCAGCGAAGGCTCCTTGCAGCAAGGACCCGGCGAGTCATGCGCCGGCGGTGTCTGTCTGATGTCGTACACAATTATGCAAATAGTTGTGGTGTAATTAGTTATTGATTCATTGTGTCGGTGTGGATGGGCCGGTGCTTATCCTGCGGCACGAGGGGCGGGGGTGTCCAGCAATTAGCGCGGGGGCGGGGGCGATTCTGCTCCCGGCGCCCTCTCGGGACGAGCGCGACGCGGCGGAGTCGTCGTTCAGCGGCGAGTGGCCCGTGGGTCGCGCCCATTTCCAGGAGCGCGCGAACACGCCGCCCCGGGGTGGCGCTGTGAGAAGAGCTGCCCCGCCGATGCGCGCCGATGGCGTCTCCGATTCTGTCGGCCGGCCACCCAAGCCGCGCTGTTCGCGGGCGGGCGAGCGTGCCGCGAGGGGCAATGACAAAAATCCCCGCGATTTTCAGGGCACTCCATCGAGTCGATTCGGAACCAGCGAGGCAGACCCCCGCTTTTCTTTGGCGCGCCCGAAAGCAATGTTTCACGTGAAACACTTCATAACGCACGCCGTCCGGGGGCGTTTTCCACAGGACAGTTAGGGGCCAGCATAAACTATGTGGATGCGCACAATATATTTACGAAGCATTTGAGGCAATTATGCACAATGCGCGCTGCTCTGCCGGTGCACATCGCCTGGCACATGGGACCGGGGTCTCAGGAGGGCCATACCAGAGGCGGCGTGGCGACCCCCGCGCTGCGAATGTTTCACGTGAAACACCGACACCCCCCATTGCGAAAGCGGGGAAGCCAATCGCTGGCTTCCCCGCGCAAGACTTCGACGGACCCTCGAGCGCAGGCTACGCCTTCCTCCAGGACTGGACGACCACAGGTGCCAGCGCGGAACCGAACGTCTCCACCAGCTCCCAGCCCAGCCCCACACCATCCTTCTCTGCTGCTTCCACTTCGGACAACGGCACGAAAACGCGAGCGAGTCCTCCGCTTCGCAGCAGCGGGTGCAACAGTGGGAGAACCTCGCCCGGCCCCCCCACGCCGCGCGAACTGGCGAGGTCGTATTCCTTGGGAACCGCCGTGTCTTCCGCGAACGCCTCGGCTCGGCCCCGGAACACATCGCACCGCTCCAACCCCAGGTCGCGCGCCGAATCCACGACGAACAGGCACTTCTTCCGGACTGACTCCACACACGTCAGCGTCCACTCCGGCCGCAAGCTGGCGCAGACGATCGCGGGAATCCCGGCGCCCGAGCCGATGTCCACGTACCGCAACGGCCCTTCATCCATCCCGCGGAGCACCAGCAGGCTGGGCGCGATCTGCTCGCGGAGCAACCACGCCGGCTCCTCCCGCCCAACCAACCGCATCCGACGCGACCACGCCAGTATGTGAGACGCAAACGACACCAGCACAGTCACTTCGTCCTCTATCAGCTCCACGCCCTCAAGCTTCGCCCACTCCACCAGGCTCGGGCCCCAATCCTCGGTCTTCAGCGGCTTGGCCACGAACTGCGCGTCAGAGGGCGTGAGCTGCGAAAGGCTGGTGGCCTCGTGCGCCTTTGGCCCGCCCCAGGTCTTCGCCCGTGCGCCGCCTCGCCCGCCTGGCTGTCGCGACGCCGCCGGCTTGCGCCCCCCCGCGCGCGGCGGGGTCGTCGCAGCACCCGCCCCGCTTTCGGGCTTCGGCGGCGTCCGGCGCCACGTCCCGCCCGGGACCGGCGCCGGGGCGCCCTGTCCCTCGCGCAACCCCTGACGCGACACCGCTCCCCGCACCCCGCGCCCGCGCGGGCCATCCGAGACACGCACCGAGTGATCCGGCGATGTCGCGCGCGGCGTCCCTCCGCCCGCGCGTGATCCCCCCGTCCCGCTACTCACCTGTCGAAACGGCTTGCCACGTCCCTTGGTCACGACAACTCCTTTCTGCTCACCGAGACAACAGAAAGGGGCGGCCCGAAGAGCGCGCCCCTTTCATGGTACCCCGCCGACCCTGGTGGGCCTACTTCGGGCCGTCGTCGTCCTTGTGCTCGAACGCCGACTGGAACGCCGACGGCATGTGCACGATCCGGAACGACGACTTCTGCCGCGGCTGGTCGGCCTTGATCAGATCGCGCACCCGGCCGTCGCTCGGCGGCACTGACCGAGGCGGGAAGTCCCCGCGCTCACGCCCGCCGCGCTCCCCGCGCTCGCCCCGCTCGGGGCGGTCGCCACGCTCACGGCCACCACGCTCGCGGCCGCCGCCGCGTTCTCCCCTGTCACGTCCACCGTCGCCGCGGCCACGCGGCGGCCCATCGAACTCGCGGCGCGGCCCGCGCGGGGCGTTGGCGAGCAATTCCTCGACATCCACCACAATCCGCTCCGCCTCGTCCTCGAGCGCGACGACCATCCGCTTCATCTGCCCGTCCCCGAGCGAGAAGCTTGTGAGCCCGCCCAGAGCTGCCACCGCCTGGTGCACGATCCGCCGCTCGGACGCCGGCAACATCTCGGAGATCTGGTCGCGGCGCGTCTCGCGCACCGACGTCCCCAGCGTCTCCGCCATGTCCACGAGCTGCTGGCGGCGGCGTTCCTGATAATCGCCGACATCAATAGTGACGCTATCCTTATCGCTCTTGTACTCCTTGTTCACAACGCTGTTCACCAGGTGCTGGAGCGCCGCGAGCGTCTCCCCGCGATGTCCGATCACCACGCCGTCGGTCTCGCCGGCGTCGACGAGAACACGCACTCCCACACCGGCCTCCAGGCTGGCGGTCACCTTCGCCTCGACGCCCATGCGCTCGAGGAGCGCGGCCGTCACGTCGGCCGCCTGCTTCATCACGTTCTCATCCATCCGTCTGTCCTCTCACCGCCGGCATGCACACCGGCTGTTCGTCGACTACCGCTTCCCGCCACGCACGGCGGGCGTCACCACGGCCACGACGGGCTCGTGCGCGACGTGCATCTTCATCATGTATTGCTGCACGATGGTCATCACGTTGTTCACCGTCCAGTAGAGCACCAGGCCCGACGGCAAGGGGTAGAACAGGAAGAGCATCATGATCGGCATCATGTACGTCATCGACCGCTGGCGCGGGTCGGTGGGCGTCATCATCGCCTGGATGATCGAGGTGACGGTCATGACGAGGGGCAGCATGTGCAACGCGAACGTCCCGATCGTCCCCACGACATCCGGCGACGACAGGTCCTGGATCCACCAGACGAACGGCGCGTTGCGCAACTCGATTGCGCTGGAGAACACGCCGTACAGCGCGACGAACACCGGCATCTGCACGATCATCGGCAGACAGCCCCCGACCGGGTTCACCTTGTGTTCCTTGAACAAGGCCATGGTTTCCTTGTTCAACTTCTCGGGGTTCTGCTTGTGCTTGGCTTGGAGTTCCTTCAACAGCGGTTGGATCCGTTGCATCTCCGCCATGCTCTTGAAGCTCGAGCGCGTCAGCGGATAGAACAGGATCTTGGTGATTGCCGACACCAGGATGATCGCCACGCCGTAGTTGGGGATCAGCCCGTACAGCTTGTTCATCAGCCACAGCAGCAGGCGCGACAGCGGCTGCGTCCAGCTCCAGCCCATGTCCGCCACCCGTTCGATGTTCACGCCGTACTGCTCGAGCGGGTGGTAATCGATGGGGCCGAGATAGACCTGGAAAGTGTGCGCCGTCGCCGCGGTCACCAGGGCCGGGAAGAGCATCGTGAACTGCGTCAGCTCGGTGTCCTTGTCGCCGCTGGCGATCAGCGCGGTGGACGCGCCCTTGGGCGGAATCACCGCCGCAAGGAAGTACTTCGAGCGCACCCCGGCCCACTGCACCGCGCCCGGGTGCTCCTTCCTGGGCGTCTTCTTGAAGTCGCCGGGGTGATCCTGGTGGAAGTCCGCGCCCACCAAGGAGACGGTGGCGAACTTGGGCTGATCCTGCTGCGTGCTGCGCTCGAGCACCGGCAGGCCGGCGTCCCAGCGCAGCGCGTACTGCGGGGGCGTGCGCTGTCCGCCGGGCACGCCGGTGAGCGTCACCGCGGTCACCATCTTGTACTCGTCGGTCAGCTCGTAGATGCGTTCGACGCGCATGCCGCCGGGCTGCGTGGCCACGGCGCGCACGCGGTCGTTGCCGGTGCGGGGATCGCGCTCGACGCTCAGCGAAAACGGCACGTGCGCGAGATCGACAGTGCGGCCCTCGAGTTCCAGGCTCATCGCGAGGGCGCCGCCGCGTCCGGCGCCGATCAGGTCGACGGGCGCGCCGTCGGTGAGCTTGAACTGCGACAGCTTCGCCGAGGACAACACGCCGCCCACGCTGCTGATCGTCACATGCAGCGCGCCCTTCTCGAGGGAGATGGACGGCGGGCCGCCGGCCGACGCCCAGCCACTGGCGAGCGCGGGCGCCGCAACCGCGGCGGCGGCGCTCGACGACGCGCCGGCTGCCGGAGGCGACGCGAGCGACTCCGGCGTCGTCGCACCCGAGGGTCCCGCCGAACTCGGGGAACCGCCCGGCACCACCGCGGTGACCGGCGACTTCGCCGTCGGCGCCGGGGCATGCGGGAAGAACCGCTGGTACGCGAACTGCAGCCCCAGCGTGAACAGCATGCACGCGATCAGGGCGATGAAGAACCGTCTATCCACTCACTGTCTCCTCGCGACGCGGGCGCGGCGAGCGCGCGGGGGCGGCGGGAACGGGGTCATGGCCACCCGGGTGCCACGGATGGCAGCGGGCGACGCGGGAGGCGGCGAGCACGCCGCCGCGAATCACTCCATGCCGCGCGAACGAGTCCGCGGCATACATCGAACAACTGGGGCTGAAGCGGCAGGCCGGGGGAAACAACGGCGAGATCCAGCGATGCCACACCCGGCACGCCCCCGCCAGCGCGTCCGCGACGCGAAGCACGATCACGCGCCCTCGCC
>JBKJUD010000135.1:0-3470 GCA_046590735.1 Candidatus Eiseniibacteriota bacterium
GTCTCCCCCAGCGCCGCGTAGACGCGGGCGAGGGTCGCGACGACCGGGCCGGGGAGGTCGCCGAGCGCCGCGGCCGAATCGGCCTGGACCAGCGCGGCGTCCCGCTCGCCCATCTGCGCCAGCGACACGGCGAGCACCGCGCGGGCGCCGGGCCGTGTGGGGTTGACCGCCAGCGCGCGGCGCGCCGCGGCAGCGGATTCGGGGTAGTGCGCGGCTTGCTGCTCGGCGACCGCGAGCACTTCAAACGTCTGCTCGATGTCGGGGGCCAGCCGCGCGGCGCGCGCCGCGTAGACGGCGGCGCTGTCCGGTTGTTGCAAGGCGAGGAACGCGTTCGCCTGTTCGTAGTCTGCCTCGGGATACGGTGACTTGAGCGCGCGCGCCGCGCGACAGAACACCAGGGTGCTTTCCGGCCGGCCGTCGCCGCTGGCGATGGTGGCGCGGGCGAGCGCCGTCTCGGCCGCCACCGCCGGCGGGGTCGCCGGGCCCTGCCCCACGTTCGCCAGCCCGACCAGCGCGATCCACGCCGCGGCGGCGCCCGCCAGCTGCGGACGCGAGCGGCCGCGCCCCCCCGCCCAGACGACGGCCTGCCCGGCCCACAGCGCCAGCACCGGCACCGCCGGCAGCCGATAGCGCGCCGAGACGAAGAACACCACGCAGGTCACCAGGCTCGCCAGCGCGGTGAGCCACAACAGCGGACCCTCGTGCCGGCGACGGCGGCCGACCCAGAGTCCTACCGCGGCCAGCGGCGCGATCACCCCGAAGGGCATCGCGACGCCCTTCACCCACAGCAGCGCGGCGAGCACCGCGGAGTCGGCGCGCGCGGCGTAGGGATCCTCGTTGCGCATCACCTCTTGCCCGCGCAGCGCGAGCGCCAGCTTGCGCAGCCACAGCCGCGCGGCGTCCGCGGGATGCGCGCCCATCCACGCGAGCGACTGCCGGAAGTACCAGGCCGATTGCGCCGACGCGCGGGTGATGCCGTGCGCCACAGGCAATCGCGCCATGCGCTGCCATTCGAAGTACGGGCGCGCGTTCACCGTCTCGTCGTAGCGCGCGTTGTTGCCGAGAAAGAAGTTCACGCCGGCGTTGTAGGAGACCAGCACCCAGTCGCGTTCGGCCCGATAGTTGTGGGCCGTCGCGGCGAACGTGCACGCCGCGGCGACGCCGAGGAACAGCGCCAGCGCCCGCGTTCGCACGCCGCGCGGCCACGTCCGTCCGCGCGCGGCGGCGATCCACACGGCGATGCCCGCCCCGGCCAGCCCGATCTCCGGCCGCGCCAGCATCGAGAGCCCGAATAGCACTCCGGCCACCGCCCAGCGCCGCGCGGGCGGGCGCTCCAACGCGCGCAGCACCGCCCACAGCAATGCGCACTCGAGGAAGACGATCAGGCTGGGCGAGAGCAGCAGACCATCGAAGAAGATCGCGGTGCCGTAGAACGCGAAGATGACCGCGCCGGCGATTGCGGCCGTGCGCCCAACGGTGCGGCAGCCGATGGCGTAAAGCATCGCGGTCGATCCGGCGGAGAGCAGGCCCTGCGCGAGGCGCACGGCGTCGTAGCTGTGGCCGGCGAGCTTGAAGAGCACCGCGAGGAAGTAGGGATAGAGCGGGGGCTGCCAGAAGGCTTCCTGCCCGAGCCAGGCGCCGTGCGCGATGTCCTGCGCCCATTGGTCGTAGGTGTCGGCATCGATGAGCGGGTGGCCGGCGAAGGCGCCGGAGTGCATCTGCGCGAAGTAGAGAAGGCGGACCGCGAGCGCCAGGGCGCCGAGCAGCAGCGCGGTGCGCAGTGCCGGGACATCGCCGCGGGGTGCGGCGGCGAATGCGGGCGCCGAGTCGCGGGGGGATTCGGTCGCTGCGCGCCGGCGCCGGCGCCCGGTCATGGCGCGCCGGCGGTGTAGCGGCGGACCAGCGCCTGCGCGAGCGAATCGCGGCCGACGCGCTGGAGATAGGTGCGCAAGACCGCCAGCGCCCCCTGCACGTCGCCCTCCGCGCGCCGCGCCGTGGCCAGTGAGAGCATCACGCCACGATCCCCGGGTGCGAGAATCCCGGCACGCGACATCGCATGGATCGCATCGTCCCTCCGGCCGAGGCCCCGATAGGCCGCCGCGAGATTCATCCACGGATCCGGGAAGAGGACACCCTGTCGCGTTACTGCTTCGAGTTCGGCGACGGCTTCCTGCGTGCGGCCGGCCTGCAGCAACACCGCGCCGAGGTCACTGCGGCTGGCCTGGTCGCCGGGCTCGAGCACGTGCACGCGGCGCAGCGCGGCGATCGCCGCGTCCCAGTGCTGCTGCTGCCGCTCGGTGGCCGCAAGCACGCGCAGCGCGTCCGCGCCCCCGCCGAGATCGGCGGCGCGCCCGAACTCCACCGCGGCGCTGTCGGGATGGCCGGCGCGCAGGTAGACGCGTCCCAGGTTCATCGCGATCGCCGGGTTGCGCGGCGCGTCGGCCGCGGCGCGGCGCAGCAGCGGCAGCGCGCGGTCGAGTTCGCCGTTGCGCTGGTAGGCCGCGCCGAGGTTGGCCAGCAGCGTGGGGTCGTCGGGAGTGAGCGCACGGGCTTCCTCGAACCGCGCCACCGCGTCGGCGGGCCGGCCGCGTCCCAGTTCCCCGAGCGCCTCGAGCGCGAGCATGCGCGGCCGGTCGGCGCGCGCGCTGCCCAGCGGGAGCAAGCCGATCGCCAGCAGCGCCGCAGCGAGCAGCAGTGTGGCCCGGGCGCGCCGCCGGTCAGCGCGCCCGCGCGCCGCATCCAGCAGCCCGATCACGCACGCCGCCGTGCCCAGGATGAGGAGTGGCAGCAGCGGCAGGCGGTGGCGCGCGGTGACGAACACCACCACCGGCGACAGCGCCGCGGCGAGCAGTACGGCAACGAGCAGCGACGTGGCGCCAGCGGCGTGGCGGCGAATCCACAGCAGGCCCGCCACTCCCAGCGCCAGCAGCGCAACGAAGGGCAGCGGGATCCAGAGCGCCCAGCACAGCGACCGGAGGTATCCGAAGTCCGTCTGGCTGGGACCTTCGACGTGATTGGCCAGGAGCAGGAGCTTCGTGCCCCAGAGCCGCGCGGCGTGCACGGGATGCTGCGCGATGTAGCGCACGGCGCGCTCGGTCCACACGCGCGAGGCCGCGGCCGGCGAGGACGCCTCGGCGCGCGCGACCATGGTGCTCTCCAGGCCGCGCGTGTCGGCGCCGAGCGAATCGGCGGGGGTCAGGTGGAAGGTGCCGGTGGCGCCCGGGCCGTTGCCGATCCACAGGTTCACGCCGCTGCTGGTGGACAGCGGCACCGGCGTGCGCGCCTGCAGCGCGGTGCCGATGGTGGTCGGCGCCAGCGCCAGCAGCACGCCGGCCAGCGCGAGCGCGGGACCGCGCAGGTCGCGCCGCGGCGCCGCGCGATCGGCCCACGCCCACCAGAATGCCAACACCACCGCCACGAGGATCAGCGCGGGCGCCAGCAGCGCCGCGACGCCACCTGCGACGCCCGCG
>JBKJUD010000189.1:0-5289 GCA_046590735.1 Candidatus Eiseniibacteriota bacterium
CGATATGGCCCAGGCACGGATGCCGTTCCCGACCCGCACGGAACCTTGTTCGCACTGTGGCGCCCCGCGCGCCACCGCGACGGGCGATGCCTTGCGCGCGTATCGGAAGCGCCTCGGTCTTTCCCTGATCGAGGTGGCCGCCAAGCTCGGCGTGGCGTTTGGCCACGTCGGGGACATTGAACGAGGTCGGAGATCGGCCACGCCCGCCATCTTGACTGCCTACAGCCGTCTCACGGAGCCGAGACATGCCCGCCGCACCGCGTAGCACCGTCCGGACCAGAATGACCGTCGCCGTGCAGATTCCTGCCGCGGGGGGCGCGCGCGTGGGCGGTAAGTCGTTGGCAGACGTTTGCCTCGTTCTCCACCGCGCCCTTTGTTTTCTTTCCACATTGCCTATAAGAGACATTCTGTAAACTTAGGTTCTCGTCAAGGTTTTCACGCCCGTACGAGCTCAACTGGTATACTTCCCTGAGCCTCAATTCGCCGGGCCGCTCCCCAATTGTCCGCGCTCCCGGCTGCCCACGTCGCGGGAGCGCCGCGGAGGAACTCCACCATGCGCTTTTCGACCCATGCACTCCACGCCACCGTGATGCTGTTGATGCTTGCGTGCGGGCGTCCCGCTGCCGCGTCGCCCTGGTTGCGCGAGACCGTCGTCTCCTCGGGCGATATCGGTCGCTACACCTCCTGCAAGGTTTCCTCGACGGGCCTCGTGCACGTTTCGTATCAGGACGCGACGAACCTGCAGGTCGGTTATGTGCGAAAGTCGGGTGCGGTCTGGGGCCCGGTTGAGACGCCGGACTTCACGCTCGGAAGCGGGACGTCGACGTCGCTGGCGTTGACTGCCGGATCCGAGGAGCCCCGCATCAGCTATCTGGGGCCCGGCCCCGTCTGGGCACGCGCGATCCGCTACGCCTCCAAGTCCGGGATTGTCTGGACCAGCGAGGACGCGCGCGGCGCGGACTTTCATGAGGAAACCTCCCTGGCCTTTTCGCCCATCGGGGGCGTGCCGGGCATCGCGCATCACTGGGTCGATTTCTTTGGCAATACCGGCGGAGACTGCAGAATCGCGAGCAAGCCGGGCGGCACGTGGGTCAACACGATCGTGCACTCGGTCCCCTATATCTCCGATAGCGGCACGCGCGTCTCCCTGGCCTACGACTCCGCGGGCACCTCCCATGTCGCGTTCAAGGCATGGGTTACCGGCACGGGACAATATTGGCTGTCCTATCGCGCCGGCTCGGCGGCGACCGAGTACCTGCTCGGTCTGGGCTCCGGCCCGAGCAGCGTGTCATTGGCGCTTGACGCCGCGGGCGCACCCCAGGTCGCCTTCACCGACGGGAATGCCGGGGGCAGCCTGCGTTATGCGCGGAAGTCCGGAAGTGTGTGGTCGTACGAGATCGTCGACGCATCCCCCACCCAGTTGCAAGCCGCCTCTCTCTCACTCGACAGTGCGGGCCAGCCGCGCGTGTGCTATTACGATGGCGCCAGTGGAAACCTGAAGTACGCCACGCGCAGCGCACCCAGCGTGTGGGTGACGGAGACGGTCGACGCGGTCGGTGATGTCGGGCAGTATTGCTCGCTGGCGCTCGACAGCGGCGGGCGCCCGCATATCAGCTACTACGATGCCACCAACGGCGACCTCAAGCACGCATGGCAGGAGCAGGTGCCGTGCGGCCCCGGCTCCGGGTGTGTCGCGCCGCCAAACCTGATGAAGGCGTGGTGGCCGTTCAACGAGTCGCTCGGCCAAGCCGTGAACATCGCCGCGCCAAGCGGCGGACTCACGAACGGGATTCTCCTGGGGGGCGCCTCACGCGTTCCCGGCAAGGTGGGCACCGCGCTGCAGTGCGTCTCCCCTGCCCAGTTCGCGTCCATCGCCAACAACGCCTCGCTTGACGTCGGCACGGGAGACTTCTCCATCGACGCATGGGTGAACGCCTCACCCGGAAGCGCCAGCGGCGTGCGCACGATTGTCGACAAGCGCAGCGGTTCCACCTCCTGCGGCGTGGGCTACGCGTTCTTCCTGTACCAGAATATCCCCTCGGTGCAGATCGGGGACGGCACGTGTCACGCGAATTTCCTCGGCACCTCCGCGCCCATCGACGATGGCCAGTGGCATCACGTCGCGGTCACGGTTCGCCGCGGCGCGACGGACGGCGGGCGCGTCTGGGTCGACGGGGTCCGGACGCTCACCTTCGATCCGACCGTGCGGCCTGGCAGCCTAAACAACACGGGACCGCTGCTGATTGGCCAGCGCCAGTCGTTTTCGCTGGCGAATTCGTTCGACGGCCTGATCGACGAAGTGGAAATCTGGAAGCGCGCCATCGACTCGACCGAGGTTGTCGCCCTGTGGCAGGCGGGCAGCGCCGGCAAGTGTACCGAAGTGTGCCATGTCCCCGGCATGCTGACGTACGACGCGGGCCAGAGTTCGCCCTCCGTCTCGGGGCAGGCCACGATCTGGAACTACTCCGCGACCGCGCAGACATACACATGGACCCTCACCCCGGTGCCGACGACCGGCACCTGCACCTTCCCCGCCACGGTCCCGAATCTCAGCGGCGGACCGGTCACGATTCCGCCGGGCGGCAGCGCTCCGGTCAACTACACCATCCCGTACCCGACGGGCCTGACGTTCGGGCAGAACGCGTGCTATCAGTTCACCGTCACCAATACCGTGAGCGGCAACTGCTTCTCGTGCGTGGGGCACACCCAATACGCCTTCGTCGTGTCGTGCTGCTACACGATGCAGACGCTGCGCGCGAACTCCGGCCTCCAGGTTGCGTTCGACGTCTCCAACACGTCTCGCGCGTTCATGGAGGCGCAAGTGCGCGTGCGCGAGCGCGCGGGTGATGGCACGAGCACCAGCGTGCTGGCGCTGAACGGTCTCCGCCCCGGGGAGCCCTGGACCGGGTCCTACGGCATCCCGCCGGGCGGCCGGGTGGAGGTGGCGGTGTACGCGGATGCGTTGGATCATGATCCGTTCGCCGTGCACTCCCTCGTGCTGGAGCTGCTCGGCGATGACGGGGTGAGCTACCAGGAACTCGCGGAAGCTCCGATTGTCACGGCCTTGGGCGAGGAAACGTCGGCGCCGCGTCCGCAGCTCGACCCGGTGCGCGATCTGCGGATCCTGTCGGGCCGGGCAACCGGGACGGCGCACGTCGGCTTCACGCTCGACGCCTCCGCGGACCTTCGCGTCCAAGTGCTCGACGCCGGCGGACGGCTGGTCCGCGTCCTGGCCCAGGGAGCGCTTCCGTCGGGACCGCATGTCCTCGCCTGGAACGGACGTGACGACACGGGCCGCACGGTCCGGGCGGGGATCTACTTCATCCACCTCGACGGTCCCGCACACAGGCATTCCGTGAAAGTCGTTCGCCTGCACTAGGACGGACAGCATCGACCGCGCCCTGGACACGTCCGCGTGCCCGGGGCGCGGGTCCCTTCGCGGAGCGAGGCGGCCCCATGACTTGACAGCATGTGCAAATGCGCCGAGCATTCCGCTGTCTCTCCCACGAGTCAGCATCGAACTGCAAGGAGGCTGGTGTGCAACGAATCACCGCAATGGGCGTGATTGCAGTCGTGGGCCTGACCGCGATCGTGGCGACGGCGCAACCGGGCGCCGTGCGCAAGGTGGTCCAGAAGACGCGGCCGGCGCAATGGAGCGACACGACCGTCGAGGCGGCGGCCACGCCGGAGAACAAGGCGGCGCTGCAGGACGGTCACATGGCCATGGTCGCCGGCGAGATCATCGACGTGAGCTGCTATGTGCAGCTCGGCAAGCGCGGTAAGGCGCACATTCCCTGCGGCACCAAGTGCATCATGCATGGCGAGCCCATCGGCATCGTCGACGAGCAGGGCACGGTCTACACTCTGATGGCCGAGCAGCACCACCCGCGGCGCGACGGCCAGGCCGACATCCGCGCCGCCTACCTGCCCTCGTTGGGCAAGTCGGTGACGGTCGAAGGTGTGCTCAGCGAGCGTGGCGGCGCAAAGGCGCTCTACGTGACGGTTCCGGTGGACACTTCGCGCTCGACCAAGTAGAGATCTCCAGGGCCGCCGCGGGCGGCAGGGTGCGCGGGCGCAGAACGGCGGGTCGCCGGGCTGCGCCCGCGGCGTTCAGGGCGGATGAGGGAGGCGCGGCACGCGTGGAGGGGTTGGCGCACTTGGCCGTCGGCGTGGTGGCGGCGTGGATGATCTCGGCCATCCTGTGGGATGCCTTCGAGGTGCTCATCCTGCCCCGGCGCGTGACGCGGGACATGCGCTTCACCCGGCTGCTGCACCGCGCCGTCTGGACTCCCTGGCGAACCCTCGCGTATCGCATGAAGAAAGGTCCGCAGCGTGAGCAATTCCTGAGTGTTTACGGCCCGATCTCGCTCCTCATCATGCTCGCGGTCCTGGCCAGCGGGCTGATCCTCGGCTTCGCCGGCCTGATGTGGGGCATCGGATCCCCGATGCACGACCCGCAGGGGGTGGTCAACCCGGCGAGCCTCCTGTACGCGAGCGGTGTGACGTTCTTCACGCTGGGGTATGGGGACGTGGTGCCGGTGACGACGCTCGGCCGCGTGGTGGTCGTGCTGGAGGCCGGGACGGGGTTCGGGTTCCTGGCCATCGTGATCGGATACCTGCCGACGATCTACCAGTCGTTCTCGCGGCGGGAGATCGCCGTCTCCACGCTCGACGCCCGCGCCGGTTCCCCGCCGCACGCCACCGAGTTGATCCTGCGGCTGAACCTCGGCGAGAACCCGGAAACCGTGCGCGCCTTCCTGCTGCAATGGGAGCACTGGGCGGCGGAGCTGCTGGAGTCGCACCTGAGCTACCCGTCGCTCTGCTACTATCGATCGCAGCACGACAACCAGTCGTGGCTGGCCGCGCTGACGGTGCTGCTCGATGCCTGCACCCTAGCGATTGTCGGATTGCCGGGCATGCCCGTGTGGCAGGCCCGCCTGACCTTTGCGATGGCGCGGCACACCGTCGCCGACCTCACCGACATCCTCGGCCTCATCCCGGCGGTGCAGGCGGTGAACCGGCTCCCGAAGCGCGATGTTGCACGGTTGCGCCTGCTGCTGGCGACCGCGGGTACGCCATTGCCCGAGGGGTCGGAGGCAGAGGACACGTTTGTCGCGGTGCGGGCGATGTACGAGCCGTACGTCCAGGCTCTTGCCCACCACCTTCTGCTGGACCTCCCGCCGTGGATCGGCGAGGAATCGCCGGGCGAGAATTGGCATGACGAGCAGCCCTCCGACGATCATCCGTCGTCGCCCTTCGGGGTGTGAGGCCATGGCGTCTCCGAACCAC
>JBKJUD010000293.1:0-4039 GCA_046590735.1 Candidatus Eiseniibacteriota bacterium
ATGACGCCGTACGCCACCGCCACCGCGGCCTCGCGCACGCCGCCGCTCACGCGCGCACCCACTCGACGGGGAGCGCGGCGACACGGCGAAGGTCCGCGCGCAGGCCGCGGTCGCACGCCAGCAGCGCCGCCACCGGCGCGTACTCCGCCCATTGCACCCACGCCGGCAGCAGCCAGATGCCGGTCTGCCGGTACGGCCCGAGCACGACGTAACTCAGTATCGAGGTCACTCCCCAGACCACCACCGCCCACGCTGCCGGCCGCTGGGTGCGCGCCAGCGTCGCCACCGCGAAGGGCAGCGGCCACAGCAGATACCACGGGTACACCGTCGGTGCGAACAGGAACGTCGCCGTGAACACCACGAAGGCCACCTCGGCCAGCGGCGACGTGCTGGTGCGCGAGCGCCACAGCACCACGCCCAGCGCCAGCGCGACCGGAATCCGTGCGAGGGCGTGGTGGCGCAGCGCCGCGGCGCACAGCGCGAACACGCTGCCGTTGAACTCCCACGTCCCGGCGTAGGCCAGCAGCGAGGACGCCATGCGCGGGCCGGCGGCGACGAACGGCACCACCCCGAGCGCGACCACGGCGATCCAGCCCCACATCGCGCGGCGGCCGCAGCGTCGCGCGACGACCGGGAGCAGCAGGATTCCGCCGAGCTTGCCGAGCGTCGAGATCCCCAGCAGCGTCCCGGCCCGGATACCGTGTGCAGGGGAGCGTGAATCACGCGGCGTGAGCGTCAGGACGGCGGCCAGCACCGGCAGCACGGCCAGGGGCTCAAGGTGCACGCCGCCCGCCACCTCGGCCAGCACCAGCGGATGCCATGCGTAGAGAGCTGCCCACGCCGGAGACGACCCCTGCCGGCGGAGCAGTTGGATCAGTACCGCGATCACCCCGATGTCGAGTAGAATGAGCACCGCTTTCAGCGGCATGAGTCCCTCGCCGGCGTGGCGGGCCAGCGCCGCGGTGACGATCGCCAGCGGCGGATAGATCGTCGGCATCGACTTGTGGTTGATGCCGGGCCACCAGGCATCGCGCAGGGACAGCAACGAAGGGTCGAGTGGGGCGCGCCCGTAGGGGTTCTGGCCGGATGCCAGCACGTGGCCGTCCCAGAGATAGCGGAAGTAATCGTCGGACAGTCCGGGGTGCCACGGCAGCAGCGCGACGCGCATGGCGAGGGCGCCGCCGATCACGATGACGACGCACGCCGTCGCGGGTGGCGCGGCGCGCGCGGCCACGCTGGCCAGCAGCAGCGGGACGAGGCTGGCCGCCAGCCTCCACCAGGGCGCCGTGCCCGCGCCGCACACATCACCGGTCGTCGCGGCGTGCAGGCACAGCAGGAACTGCGCGCCGCCGGCGAGGGCGAGCAGTCCCCAGGATGGAGCGCGATGGACCACAGTAGGCGACACCGCCGCAGCATACCGTCCACGTTCCCGGTGTCAACGCACGGGGGCGCGGGCCGCCCATGACCGGCGCGTTTCTGCTGGTGCCGCTCGTTCTCAACGCGCTCGCCCTGGCCTGCCTGGCGGCGTTCGGTCTGCACCGTTACGCCATCCTCTGGCTTTACGCCCGCACCCGTCACGCGCCGCCGCCGCCCGCCCCCGCGCTGGCGCATGAGGAGTGGCCAGTCGTCACCGTGCAACTGCCGCTCTACAACGAGGTGCACGTGGCGCGCCGGCTGATCGACGCGGTGGCCGCGCTCGAGTATCCGCGCGACCGTCTCGAGATCCAGGTGCTCGACGACTCGCTGGATCGGACGCTTGCGGTGGTCGCCGAGCGGGTCGCCTTTCACGCCGCCCGCGGGATCGACATCCACCATCTGCGCCGCGCGGCCGAGACCGGGTCGCGCCGCGGCTTCAAGGCAGGCGCGCTCGATTACGGCCTGCAGCGCGCCCGCGGCTCGCTGATCGCCGTGCTCGACGCGGACTTCGTGCCCCATCCGGATTTCCTCCGTCGCACCGTGCCGCACTTCCGCGCGGCTCCACGGTGCGGCGCGGTGCAGATGCGCTGGGGCCACATCAATCGCGGCACCTCGCTGCTCACGCGGATCCAGGCGATGCTGCTCGACGGCCACTTCCTGGTCGAGCACGAGGCGCGCTTCCGCAGCGGGCGCTTCTTCAACTTCAACGGCACCGCCGGCGTGTGGCGGGCCGACGCCATCCACGACGCCGGCGGCTGGCAGCACGACACGCTCACCGAGGATCTCGACCTCTCCTATCGCGCGCAGTTGCGCGGCTGGCACTTTCGTTATCTGCGCGACGCGGAGTGTCCGGGCGAATTGCCGGCGGAAATGGCGGCGTTCCAGTCGCAGCAGTTTCGCTGGGCCAAGGGCTCGGTGCAGACCGGACGCAAGCTGCTGCCCGCGTTGTGGCGGGCGAACCTGCCCGGCGTGGTGAAGCTCGAGGCGACGTTTCATCTGCTCAACAACCTGGCCTATCTGCTCATGGTGGTGCCCGTGTTTCTCGCGCTGCCGCTGGCGCTGACCGCGCATCGCGGCACGGTGAGCGAGCAACTGGCGTTGTACTCCGCGTTCTTCCTGCTCTCGTCGGCGTCGGTCACGGTGTTCTACGCCGTCACGGCGCGCCTCGCCCGGCGCTCGCTGTGGCGGGGGCTGGCGCTGGTGCCGGCGCTGATGGCGCTCGGCGTGGGGATGACGGTGAACAACGGTCTCGCGGTGTGGGAAGCGCTGCGCGGGCGCGATTCCGATTTCGTGCGCACGCCGAAGTACGCGCTGCCTGATCGCCGCGCCCCCGCGGCGCCGCCGGGCACGCGGGCGTATCGGCCGCAGCACAGTCGCACGATGGCGATCGAGCTGTGGCTCGCCGCGTACCTCACGGTGTCGGTGGTGGTCGTGTGCGCGCGCGGATTGTGGATCATGGCGCCGGTGCTCGCGCTGTTCGCCGCCGGCTTTCTCTGGGTCGGGGGCGCCAGCGCGCGCGAGTTCCTGGCGCACCGTGCGGCGCCCTCGCGCAGCCCTTCTCGCGCGCCGCGGCCGGTCGTGGTCGCGCGTGCGGCGGAGTGGCCGCGGTGACCGTTGTCGCGATCCTGCCGGCGCTCAACGAGGAACAAGCGTTGCCGGGTGTGCTGGCCGCGCTGCCGCGCCCCGCGATTTCGCGGGCGATCGTCGTCGACAACGGATCCACCGACCGCACCGCTGCCGTCGCACGCGCCGCCGGGGCGCAGGTGGTGTCGGAGCCGCGGCGCGGCTACGGCCAGGCGTGCCTCGCGGGCATCGCGGCCGCGCACGACGCGGACGTGCTGCTCTTCCTCGACGCCGATGGCGCCGACGATCCCGCCGACATCCCGCGCGTCCTCGAACCCATCCTCGCCGGCCGGGCCGACTTGGTGATCGGCTCGCGCGTCCGCGGCACGCGCGAGCGCGGCGCCCTCACGCCGCAGGCGCGCGTCGGCAACGCGCTCGCCACCACGCTGATCCGGCTGCTCTGGGGCGTGGGCTTCACCGACCTCGGTCCGCTGCGCGCCATCGGCGCCGACAGCCTGCGACGCCTCTCCATGGCCGACACCGGCTTCGGGTGGACGGTGGAGATGCAGGTGCGCGCGGCCAAGCGGGGCCTGCGCTGCGAGGAAGTGCCGGTCGCGTACCGACGACGTGTCGGCGTGTCGAAGATCAGCGGCACGGTCGTCGGATCGGTGCGGGCCGGATGCGGGATCCTCGGCACCATCGCGCGCGAGGCGCTCGCGCGAGAGCCCCGGCCGGCGATGCGATGAGCGTGCCCGATCGTCTCCTCGTCTTTGCCAAGACCCCGGTCCCGGGAGCCGTAAAGACACGCCTGATGCCGCCGCTGACCGCGGTGCAGGCCGCGGGCCTCGCGGAGGCTTTCCTTCTCGACACGCTGCGGGCGGCCGCCGCGCTCGATGGCGTGGAGGTCGAACTGGCCTACAGTCCACCGGAGTCAGGGCCCGACATCACGCTGTGGGCCGACCGCCGCTGGGCACGCGATCCCGTGGCGGGCGCGCCGCGGCCCGCGCTTCGCCCGCAGCACGGCGCCGACCTTGGACAACGCATGTGCGCGGCCCTCGCC
>JBKJUD010000294.1:0-2663 GCA_046590735.1 Candidatus Eiseniibacteriota bacterium
CTGATCGTGGTGGTGAGCGCGATGGGCCACTCGACCGATGAACTCGTCGCCCTCGCCCACCAGGTGGCCAGCGTGCCCTGCCGCCGCGAGATGGACATGCTGCTCACCGCCGGCGAGCGTATCTCGATGGCGCTGCTCTCGATGTGCCTGACCGACATGGGCGCCGACGCCATCAGTTTCACCGGCAGCCAGTCGGGCATCATCACCAGCACTTCGCACAACGACGCGCGCATCGTCGATGTCCGCCCGCACCGCATCCACGAGGAACTGGCGCGCGGCCGGGTGGTCATCGTCGCCGGCTTCCAGGGCGTGAGCGCGGCCAAGGAAGTCACCACGCTGGGACGCGGGGGCTCGGACACCACGGCGGTCACCATGGCCGCGGCGTTCGGCGCCGCGGAGTGCGAGATCCTCACGGATGTCGACGGGATCCTGACCGCGCACCCGGGACTCGTCCCGGAGGCCCGCAAGTTGCGCGCGATCCCCTACGAGGAAATGGGCGAGATGGCGGCCCTGGGCGCGCAGGTCCTGCACCCGCGCGCCGTCCAGATGGCCTTTCGTTACCAGGTCGCGGTACACGTGCGCTCGAGTTTTCACCAGGAGGCAGGGACCATGGTCACCGATCAGAACGCCGTCCGCACCTTCGAGGACGACGAGGTCGCCGGGATCGCTCACGAAGCCGGCGTGGCGCTGCTGCGCGCCGAGGGACCCGTGGGAAGCGCGGCGCGCGTCCTGGCGCTGCTGGCCGCGCACGGGCTCGCGCCGCGCCTGATCGCCCAGACGCCGCGTGTCGACGGCGGCGAGACCGTGGCGGTGGTGGTGCCCGACGCGCGCGCCGAGGCCCTCGGGCAGCAGGTGCGCGGGCTGGATCTCGAAGTCCGCATCCTCCCCGGTTTGGCCTCGGTGAGCGTGATCGGCCGCACGGTGCTCGGCGAGGGTCCACTGCTGCGCGACCTGTTCGCAACGCTTGCCGCTGCCGATATACCCGTGATGCTCTGCTCGACGTCGGCGCTCAGCGCCTCGGTGGTGGTGCCGGCCGCGCGCGTCGCCGACGCGGTCCGCACACTGCACGCGGCGCTCATCGCCACGCCCGCGCGTCCTCCTTCGGTCTAGGGTTGGACGCACGATGCGGCACCCGTTTCACCGCTGGCCCGGCTTCCGCGGCCGTGTCTGGCGGCGCTTCACGCAACACGCGGACCGTCCCGCACTCGGCGGGGCCGTACTCCAGGAGGGAGATTCCGTCATGCACCTTCTCCATTCCACCCGGCGGCTCACGGCCGCCTTCGTCCTGCTCCTGGGCGCCGCGAGTTGCGCGGCACTCGTCTCGCCCGCGTCGGCCCAGGTGCTGAACGCACGACGGCTGGCGATGGGCGGGGTGCAACTCTCCGATCTCGGCTCCGGCGGCAATGTCGCCTACGAGGCGGTGCCGCACGCGCGGGATGGCCGCATCAACATCCCGATCCCGCTGGGCCTGCTGCAACTGGCCAGCGATCCGCCGGAGTTCGACACCAAGGACTCCACCTTCAACATCTTCGAGATCGCCAACCTGATCCTGCACCCGCCGCTGGCGCTGCAGCTGGGCCGGCCGTCCGCGCCGGAGAGCGACATCAACGTGCGGGTGGCGCGCGACAGCCTGCGCATAGACCTCGGCGACCTGCAGCGCGTGGTGCCGAGCAAGGACTGGGCGCTGACGTCGCTGCTGCGCGCTGGGTACACGCAGCGCTTCGGGCCGGTCTTTGCCGGCGTGCACCTGCAGGGTCAGATGAATAACAGCGTCGGGCTCGACGAGAACCTGCGCGGCGCGCTCGGCCACGCGGTGCCGTTCCGTCCGAACACGCGTTACGGCATTGAGGACTCCGCGCAAGCGCAGGTGGCGGCGTCGGTGGAGTTCGGGGCCGCGATCCCGGTGCTCTATCGGGCCGCGGCCGGGACCCCGGAGGCGGAAGCCGCGCAGCGCGGCGACCCGCGCACCAACCACGCCACCGCGCTCTACGTGGGCGGCCGCGCGAAGTACCTCAAGGGCCTCGCCTACGCCTCGGGCAGCGGGGACGCCTTCGTGGAGACGCAGGACCCGCTGTTCGGCAGCAACAACTCGCTCAACCTGCAGTCCGACGCCCTCGCCCGCACCACGCCGGACTTCGGCAAGGGCAACGGCGCGGGCGCCGACGTCGGCGCGGTGCTGTTCGCCAACAACTTCGAGGTCGGGCTCGGGCTCAACGACGTCGGATCGAAAATCACCTGGGTCACCGACCTCGATCGCTATCACTACGACGCCGGCGTCGACAGCTTCATCCACACAGCCGTCGCGCGCGGCGAAAAGGTGTCCATCACCTATCCGATGACGACCACGCTCTCCGGCGCCTGGCGGCGCCAGTTGCTCACCGTCGGGATCACCGCGCAGCACGCGGTCGGCGACTGGACCTACCATTTGGGCGGCGAGATCCAGGCGACACCGTTGTTGGCGGTGCGGGCGGGCTGGCATCGCGATGCCGCGGGCCTCGCGCAGTACAGCGGCGGCGCCGGGGTGCGGCTGGGACCGGTCGGTCTCGATGCCGGGGCCTCGACCTCGAGTCTCACAATCACCCGCGAACGCCTGGTCGACCTGGCGCTCAGCCTGGTGATCTACTGATGCGGGAGGGCGCAATGACAACTCGACGCTTTGCGAG
>JBKJUD010000351.1:0-3667 GCA_046590735.1 Candidatus Eiseniibacteriota bacterium
GAGAGCACGGCGTCCCAGTGCGCCCGCATCGCATCCCACGCGGCGTCCGCGGCGGCGGGCGCGTGATAGCGCCGCGCCAGGCGGATCGCCTCCGCGCGCGACTCGGCGACGCCCAGCGTGAAGACGATCTCGCGCGTCTCGCCCGGCTTCAGCGTCACCGCCACCTGCAATGAGGCGATGCCGTCCTGCCACTTGCCGGTGGTGTTGGTGAGCGTCGTGCGCTGCATCGCGGCGGGCGCGGCCAGCGACCCGTACTGGCCGAGGAACGCGCGCTTGTCGCTATCGTGACTCACCGGCGCCTCGCTCGCCGCGTGGAATGCCACGTGCGGCCACTCGACATTCCACGGTGTGCCGACACCGTGCTCGGCGATGGTGTTGAGACGCTTGGTGGCCAGCAGTCCCTGCGCGGCGTCGACGTACTCGGGCTCGATGAACAGCTTGTGGAATTCCCGATGCGTGTCCGGCGCGGGGCCGAGGTTCCATTCGAAATAGGAGAACACGTCGAGCGTGCGGCGGCGCGTGGTGCGATTGGTGAGCCGCACGCGCCAGATCTCCAGCGGTTCGCCCGGCGGCACGAAGATCGTGTACGCGGACTCGATGCCGCGATTGCGCGACGTGATGGTGGTGTACCCGACGCCGTGCCGGCACTCGTACGCGGTGGGCGTCGCCTTCACCGGCTGCCACGCGAGCGACCAGAAGCGCTGGTCGGCGCGATCGCGGCAGTAGAGATACTTGCCCCAGTCGTCGCGCACCAGGTCCTGCTCCCACCTGGTCAGCCGGTTGAGCGTGGCGTGCGTCTTCCACGAGTAGCCTGAGCCGCCTTGGGTGATGACAGTCCCGTAGTCGCCCGGACAGATCACATTGACCCACGGCGTAGGCGTGTCGGGACGGGTGATCACGTACTCGGTGCCATCGGGGGAGAAGTGGCCGTAGGCGGTCGGGAACAAGTTCTTCGGACGACGCATGGAAGTCTCGCGGTGGGCAAAGGCGGCCGCGCGCGGCCAGCGGATCGGGACCGGCATACTACACTGTGCCGACGCAGGCAGGGGAAATCCCCCGGCTGGCGCGGTCGCCTAGCCGGGCGCCCGCGCCTGGTACGCGGTGATCCACGCCCACGCCTCCTCCGCCGTTTCCACGTAGTGAAACAACTCGAGGTCCTCCGGCGCGATCGAGCCCTCCTCGGCCAGCGCCTCGAAGTCGATCACCCGGCTCCAGTACTCGCGGCCGAACAGGACGATGGGGATCGGCTTCATCTTGCGGGTCTGGACCAGTGTCAGTGTCTCGAACAGTTCGTCGATCGTCCCGAAGCCGCCGGGGAAGGCAACCATCGCCTTCGCGCGGATCAGGAAGTGCATCTTGCGGATCGCGAAGTAGTGGAATTGGAAGCACAGGTCGGGCGTGATGTAGGCGTTGGGCTCCTGCTCGAAGGGCAGGGTGATGTTCAGGCCGATCGACTTCGCGCCGATGTCGTGCGCACCGCGATTGGCGGCTTCCATGATGCCCGGTCCGCCGCCGGTCATCACCACGCAGTGATAGTCCCCGTCGCGCTGGCACTCGCCGGAAACCAGCGCGCCGAAGCGCCGCGCCTCGTCGTAGTAGCGCGCGTTCGCCACACGCCGCTCGGCGACGCGCAGCAGGGCGGTGGCGGTGGCGTCGCCTGGCAGCGACTCCGACGTCTGCCGCGCGTGATGCAGGGCGACCTCCGCCGTCTCGCGGTCGACGATCCGCGTCGAGCCGAACACCACGATCGTCGACTGGATGCCGTGCTCCTGCAATGCCAGCTCGGCCTTCAGCAACTCGAGCTGCAGACGAACCGGGCGCAGCTCCTCACGGGCGAGAAACTCGAAATCCTCGAACGCGATGCGATAGGAGGGCGAGGGTTCGGGCGCCTGGCGCGGCGCGTCGGGCAGGAAGGGATCGGCCATGAGACGGGTCTCCAGCGGGATGCACGGACGGGGTCGCCCAAGGAGGGGATACCCGGCGAGCCTAAGCCCAACGCGCGGCGATTGCACGATCGTCGTGCGACCGGCACCTTCGCCCGAGTTTTGCCGGGGCGCCGGCCCACCGGACCTCGGCCCTGTCTCGCGAGAATCCGTCACACAGCGCCGCCGATTTGCTTTCGCGGCACACGCGCCTGTGGCAGGATGCGAGGGAGAGGCTCCGCGGAGCGCGGGAGTCCGACCCGTCACCACCCAACCAGGATCGCAGGACATTCATGGCAACCGTGCGCACACCGCAGGATTTTTTCCGGGTTCTCACGCCGCAATCCCATCCCGGCACGACCAAGCGTCTGCTGGCCGCGCATCCGGAAATCCGGTCGTTCATCGGCACCAACCCCTGGACCGCGCCGATCACCGCGCTGCTGGTCGCGGCGCAATGCGCCCTGGCGATCGGCGCGGCGCGGCTCGAGCTGCCGTGGTGGGGCATCCTCGCCGGCGCCTGGCTCGTGGGCTCGACGCTCGATCATGCGCTGTGGGTGATGATCCACGAGGCCACGCACAACCTCATCTCGCGCCGCCGGTGGGTGAACATGGTGGTGGGGTACCTCGCCAACGGCCCGATCTTCGTGCCGGGATTCTCGTCCTTCCAGCTCTATCACCTGCGGCATCACAGCTATCAGGGCGAGTACGAGGAGGACGCCGACCTGCCGGGCGAACTCGAGGCGCGCCTGGTCGGCAATGCCGCGTGGCGGAAGGCACTCTGGCTGCTGTTCTTCCCGGTGTGGCAGGCGCTGCGGCCCCTGCACCTGCGACCGCGGCAGTTCCTGCGCCCGGCGGTGCTGGTCAACTTCGCGACCCAAGGGTTGTTCATCGCGCTGATCGCGGCGGTGGCGGGCCCCGCGGCGCTCGGTTACCTCGTCGCGTCGTTGTTCTTCTCGCTGGGACTGCATCCCTACGGCGCCCGCTGGATCCAGGAGCACTACACCCTGACGCCCGAGCAGGAAACCCATTCCTACTACGGTCCGGCGAATGTGCTCGCGTTCAATGTCGGGTTCCACAACGAGCACCACGATTTCCCGTCGGTGCCCTGGAATCGCTTGCCGGCGATCCGCGCGGCCGCCCGCGAGCACTACGATGCCCTGCACAGCCACCGCTCGTGGTCACGTCTCCTCGTGCAATTTCTCGGCGATGAGCGCTTCAGTCTCTACTCCCGGGTGGTGCGGCCAGGCCGGCGCGGCGTGGCCGGATCCGGAGACGCCGCCATCGCCTGAAACAGCACCACGCGCGAACCACAAGGGACACGCCGTCCAGCGAACCGATCCGCTTTGCAGCGAAGAAGCGCTCCATGTTCGCCGCAGTGCATGAGCAATCGTCCGACGCGATCGTCTCCAATGTGAACATGCCCGGCCTCGATGGCCTGCACCGTGCCGGGTACTCCTACCTGGTGCAGTCCAGCCGCTCGATGCAGGAATCGTTCGACCGCGCCCTCGCAACCATGGGGATGGAGTATCAGCCGATCTTCCGGGCCGACGGCGGCGCCCGGGTGGCGTGCGAGGCGCTGCTGCGCCTGACGTCACTTCGCACTGGCCCCGCGGGAATGCCGCAGGCACACTGCTCCCGCGCGGCGGGGCTTCGTCCGCGTCGGCCCGGTGGTCAACGCGCGGCATCACGACGACCGCACCCGCCTGCAATTCGGGGGCACGCTGGCCGGCGGGGTACGCCTGCCG
>JBKJUD010000437.1:0-7088 GCA_046590735.1 Candidatus Eiseniibacteriota bacterium
TGCGTTACTGCCCTCGCCCACCGTGATGTTGACCTTGGGCGCGAGAGGCGGATTGACCACCGGCCGTTGCACCTGCACCGCCGCCGACGAGCGCGGGGCTCCGGGCACCGGGGCAGGCGCGGTGACCGACGGATTGGCGGCGTGCGCCGCCCGTGGCGCGGCGTGCAAAAGCGCCGGCGTCACGGTCAGCGCCAGCAGCAGTACCGCCACCTTGCCGACCACCGGCACGCAGCGGCCGGTGAACTGCGTGCGGCGCGCCGGCACACGCTCACGGCCCGCTGCCGCCGGCGACGGGGCCAGGGCCTCGGCGCGCGCGGCGTCGGCGAGTTCGGTCAGCACGGTGGTGCCGGTCTCGGCGATCGAGACCACCAGCACGCGGTCGGCCACCTGCAACAGGCCCACCGCCTGCTTCGGCCCCACCGAGACGCGCTGCAGCACGCGCAGCGCCACGCCGCGCCCGGAGTTGCCGCCGGCCACGTTCTGCAGGCGGCGCAGCAGCACCACGCTCAGGGCCAGCAGTCCCAGGGTAACGGCGAGGGCGCCGGCGATACTTGCAAGGGAGGACAGCATCAGGCGGCGGCTTCCTGCCCGTGGGAGAGCACGCGGGTGATGCGGACGCCGAAGTGCTCGCCGACCACTACCACCTCGCCCTGCGCCAACTTGCGGTCGCTCACGTAGATGTCCACCGGCTCACCCACCGCGCGATCGAGCTGGATCACCGAGCCGGTGCCCAGTTGCAGGATTTCCTCCACCGTCATACGGGCGCGGCCGATCTCGATCGCCACCGGCATGCTCACATCGAGCAGGGTTTCGAGCGGCGCGGGACCCGCGGCGAGCGACGGCGCGACGAGTTCGTCCCGGACCGGTTCCTGCAGTTCGTCGTTGTCTTCGATTTCGTCGCTCACTTGAGCCTCCCGGTCCACGCCTTCTTCACGGCTGCCACATCCGTGTGTTGCACCACTTGTTCGACCTTCACGCCCACGTCGCCGCGCACCTGTCCCAGCGATCCGAGATAGCGGATGCGGCCGTTGACCAGCACTTCGATCGGCGACTCCACGGAGTGCCGCACGTTGAGCACCTGCCCGACGTGGAAGGCGGCGACGTTGCGGGCGCTCATGTTCACCACCGGCAGCCGCGCCGACACCGTGAGGTGCGAGCCGCTGAGCACCGACGCCACCCGGCGGCGGCTGGCCGCGCGGTCGGTCTCGTCCATGCGGCCCTGCACCAGGCGGGCGGAGGTGCGGTCCTGCAGGAACAGCTCAAACGTCGCCAGCGGCACGCACAGCCCGAGCAGCCCGCTGAACGAGCCCGAGGTGATCTCGATGCTCGCGGCCAGCACGTTCTCCTCCGAGCCGGCGGTGCGCAGCATGTCGCGGCTCGACTCGAACGTGGTGATCGCCGGCGACATCGGGACTTCCTCGCGCCAGGCATCGCCGAACAGCGCCACCATGCGCTCCGCCACGCCCCGCACGACGGTGCGCTCCAGCGGCGTGAGCGCCCGGCGCAGGTTGAAGGTGTCGCCGGGCCCGCCGAACAGGCGGTCGATCAGGTGGTAGCAGAAGCCGGTGCTGAGATCGAACAGGCCCTGGCCGCGCAGTCGGTCGCGGATCTCGAAGACGAATGCGGCGCACGGCGACTCCAGCGACAGCACGAACTCGCTGAAGGTCACCTGCTCGACGCTCGAGAGCGTGACGTCCAGCGGCGTGCGCAGCCGCCCGGAGAGAAACGCGTGCAGCGACACTGCGAACCGCGTGTAGATCGCCTCGATGAGCGAGAGCCGGTCCTTCGAGATGCGCGGGGGCCGCACGAAATCATACGGCGACACCGCGCTCTGTTCCGGCCGCTCGGGTTCCGGCACTTCCCCACGCAGCAGCGCCTCGATGTCGCTCTGCCGGACAAAATCCGCCATGGCCATCTCCTACTGGATCACGAACTGCGGGAGGAATACCTGGATCGGACCGTTTCCGTCCGGCTCGCCCTCGTCCGCCGAGCCCTGCGGCGTGCTGCCGTCGGTGTAGACGATCGGCCAGATGGCGTGAAGGATGTGGACCTTGATAGAGTCGCGCGCACCGGCCATCGTGAGTTCCTCGAGCGACTGCCGCTCGATGGCGCTGATCACCAGGTCCTTGACCTGGAACTCGCTCGCGCGCAGCCGGGCGACCTGCTTCTCGTCCTCGCACTGGATCGCGATCTGGGTCATCAGGAAGTGCGAGCCCTGCGAGCCCGCCGGATTCACGATCAGGTTGTCGATCTTGAAGACGAAGCTCTTGTCGGCTTCACCGGCCTTGCCGGCATGCTTGTTGGAATGCTTCTCGGCGGCGCCGGCAGTCTTGGGGCCGACCAGCTTCGGGCCCAGCAGCAGCGCACCCGCGCCGCCACCGAGCAGCAGGGGGCCGGCGATCATCGCCACCAACAGCAGCATCTTCGGCTTCGCCGCGCCGCCGGAAGCCTTGGCGGCGCCACCAGCTTGCGGGGCCGCGGCGGGAGCCGCGGCAGTGTCCGGTGCGTCAGGCATGGGTACGCTCGATCCCTCTGCGTGTGGGTGGTGCGACGACGAGCACGGTGACTGGCAGGGCAATGCGCATGCCACGTGCGGGGGCAGACATGACCGGTTGTCGGCAAGATCTGCCGAAAGGTTCAGCGGCATGTGCGGGAATCGTTTACTGGCCGGCAGGACAGGCGATTACGGCGGGCGCCGGGCGGGCGCGGCAGTGGGCAGGCCGGCCGGGGGGCGGCAACCGGCGAACTTTTCCGGCAAGGCGGCGAAGTCTGCCGGTGGAGATGTCAGGAACACGGTGGAGAAAGCACGAACCTCCGCCGCCCCGGGGGGGCGCGCGGAGGTCGAGGGCGCACTGCGCCGTGAGCGCGTGCTGCTACTGGCGGAGGTTCACCACCTCGTTGAGCATCTGGTCCGCGGTGGTGATGACCCGCGCATCGGCCTGATAGCCACGCTGCGCGATGATCATGTTGGTGAATTCCTGCGAGAGGTCGACGTTCGAACTTTCGAGCGCGCCCGGAGTGATCGTGTCGGTGATGGTTTCCCCCGCGTAGCCGATGACCGGTTCGCCGGAATTCGACGACACGCTCCAGGTGTTGTTGCCCGCCGAGATCAGCCCGCCCGGATTGGTGAAGGTGGCCAGCGCCAGCTGGGCCAGCGGACGCGACGTGCCGTTGGAGAACACGCCGTTGATCATCCCCTGCGAGTCGACCAGCAGGTTCACGAGGTCGCCGGCCGCGTAGCCGTCCTGGCTCGAGGCCACCGCGTCGGACGTGCCGGCGAATCCGACCAGCCCGTTGATGCCGTCCGCGGTGCCCGCGTCCAGCGCCACGTTGATCGCGTCGCCGCCGGGCGGTGTCATGGTGAGCGTCGATCCGCCCCCCGGATAGGTGAAGGCCTTGAGGCTGCCGTTGGTGTTGAAGCTGACGCTGCCGGCGCCGGCCGGGGTCACCGCCGCTGTCGCACTGCTCGCCGTCCACGACCACTCGCCCGGCGCGGTGTTGACGAAGGTGAGCCGCAACTCGTGCGGGGCGCCGAGCTTGTCGTAGCCGGTGATGCCCAGCGAGTGGCTCTCGCCGATGGCGGCGGAGGCATTGAGGTTGCCGGCCAGTTCCACCGACGATGTCGGCTTGGCCGGCGCCTTCTCGCCGAGCCGGATGCGGATGTCGCCCGGGGCGGCGGTGTTGGAGATCTTGCCGTAGGGATCGGCGTTGACGCCCTGGACGATCATGCCCGAGGCCGGCGCGGTGAGATGGCCCTGTCCGTCCAACTGGAAGTTGCCGGCGCGCGCGTAGGCGGCGGTGCCGTTGCGCGACAGCACGAACAGGCTGTTGCCCTGGATCGCCATGTCGAGCGGCTGGCCGGTGTTCTCCAGGGTGCCCTGCGAAAACAGTTGGTCGATGCTGCCGATGCCCACACCGCTGCCTACCTGCATCGGGTTGACCCCGGCGAGTGTGCCGGTGGGCCGCGAGGCGCCGGTGAGCTGCTGCACGAACGACTCCTGGAACGTCACCCGCGAGGCCTTGAAGCCGACGGTGTTGGAGTTGGCGATGTTGTTGCCGATCACGTCCATCCAGGTCTGGTGATTGCGCAGACCGGAGACGCTGGAAAACAGGGCACGCATCATGACACGGTTCCTCCGCGGTGCACGCAGCGCCTTCGCGGCTGCGGGATGTCGGGCGCCGCGGCCGCGTTCCGGGGAACGTGCCGCGGCAGCGAGGGGATCGGGACTAGGGCGAGGCGAGGGTGGTGGTCGGCGTCACCTCGGAGAGCGAATCGAGCGACACGCTCAGGGCGCCCAGACGCAGCATGATCTGGCCGTTCTCGAAGGACAGCGCGGTCACCACGCCGGTGGTGTAGGGCGTCACGCTGACCTTGCTGCCGTCCGTCGCGGTCACCTCCAGCGCGTACGTGTACGTGCCGGCCGGCAGGTCGCTGGGCAGGTCGAGCGTCTGCATGCCGCCCTTGACCTGTCCAAGATCGCGATGGGTCACCTCGTGCCCGCTGCTGTCGAAGATGCGTAGCGTGGCCGCGCCGCCGTGCGTGCCGATCTCGGCGCGCACCTGCGCCTTGGCGCCGGCGATGATCTCCACCTGGTTGCCGGCGGCGATCGCCGTGCGGCCGAGCAGCGAAGCCCCGAGCGCGGTCTTGCCGATGAGGGCGTTGAGTTGCGTGTTGGTGTTCTGCAGCGACATCGCGTCATTGAGCTGGGTGAGCTGCTCGACGCTCGAGTACTGCGCGAGCTGGGCGGCGAACTCGTGCGGCTGCTGCGGGTTCATCGGGTCCTGGTTGCGCAGCTGGGTAATCAGCAGCTTGAGGAACTCGTCGCGGCCAAGGCTCGCGGAGGACTTCGTGCCGGTCAGCGCGTTGGCGCCGGTGGGATAGAGCGCCGAAGCGGGGCTGGTGATCATCGCGATACCTCCTGTGCGGGTGCGGACGTGTAGAGGTCGGACAGGGCACGGCGGGCGTCGGCTTCCTCGCGGGAGCGGCGCGGATCGCGCGGTGTCTGGTCGTGAGCGGGTGCTGTCGAGGCCGCCGTGGGCAGGGCGCGGGGTGCCTGCACGGCGATGCGGGTGTCGGTGAAGCCCTGCGCGCGCAGCGCGCGGCGCAGGCTGTCGAGATCGCGGGCGAGGCGATCGGCGTCCGCCGCGGTGAGCGCGACGATGGTGGCGCGCAGCGCGTCGCCGCGCAGCGCCAGGCGGACGGTGCCGGCGGGATCTCCGTCGCCACCGAAGTGGAGCGTGAGATGGTCCCCGGCGCGCTGCCGGCGGGTGGGCAACTCGGGCGCGGACGAGGCGGTGGCGGCGGCGCGGGCCAGGTCCACGACAGTGGCAGAGCCGGCGCCGCGGGCGGACATCGGCCCGACGGCAAGCGTGTGCGCAAGACCGGGAGCGGCGCCGTCGAGGGCGGCCTCCGCGCTGGTCCCGCTGACCAGCGATTGCACGGCTTGCCAGAGGACATCCTCGGGCAGCGCGGCGGCGCCGGGCGAGCCGGTGACCGGCGGGCGGGCATCGGCGGCGCGTGAGGCGGTGCCGGCGGTTTCGGCAGGCTCTGCGGCGGCGGCGCGGCCGGTGCGTGCGGCGCCGGTGGCGAGATCGCGCACGGCCTTCGAGCCGACATCGGAGTCCGTGGCGGCTCGCGAAGCCGCGGCGCCATCGCGCTCGCGGGTGGCGGCGCGGCCGCTGCCGCGCGTGTCTCCCTCATGGTGATGCTGCGCCGTGGTCACCTCGCGCGCACCCGTCCCGGCTCGGCTGGGCGCGGAAGCGGTCATGCGCGTGTCGCGGGACGGCCAGCGGATACCGACCGCGGAAGCCATGGCCAATCCGAAGCCCTCGCCGGCGCCGGGCACGGTGCGCACCAGGAGCCGCGTCCGCACCGCCGCCCGTGAGGCAGCGGCCACGGCGTCGATCTCGGGCGCCGGGGTTGCCGTGCGCACGGACGCCGGGTCCGGCGTGCCGGACACGCCGCGGCCCTCCGGCGAGCGGCCGGAGGTGGCAGGGGTGACGCTCACCTGCCGTCCATCGCGTGCCCGAGCAGCAGGCGGCGGCTCACGCCGGCGGCGCGCTCGGGCGGCAGCTGACAGAGGATGCCGGCGGCCTGGCGGGGTTCGAGCCCGCGGAGCACATCGGCGGCCTGGTCGTCGGAGAGCAGCGCGAGGATGCGGGCGGCCTCGGCGGGCTTCATGCTGAGGAAGATCGGGGTCATGCTCGGCGCGGGCCGGGGTGTCAACGCGGCACTCACGACGTGCGTGGCCTTGTCCTCGGCAGCGGGCTTGCCCGCGGCGGACGCGGTGGACTTCGGCGAACCGGCGCCCGGCGTCGGGGGCGGCATCGCGGCCGCGCCGGGCGCCGCCGCGGTTGCGCGTGCTCCGCTGGCGCCCTCGCTGCTGGCCATGATGGTTTCCACGTGATCGGCGGCGGCCAGCGCACTGTCGCTGGCCGGGCCGAGGGCCTCGTGCAGCGCGATGTGCGCGGCCTCCTGCGGCAGCACGGCCAGCGAGTCGGCGTGCAACGAGTCGGCGGCCGGATGCTTGGGCGCCCGCAGGATCACGGCCCCGGTGCCGGCGCCCAGGCCGGCGACCAGCGCCGCCACAGCGAAGATGATCATCTTGGGATTCATGCGACCCTCTTGTGTCGGCGCTGCACCTGGGCGACGTCGTCCATCGCCCGGCGATCGCGCCGGGTTTCGTCCTCGGACCAATTGTCCTGCCGGCTCTCCCGGAGCCGCTCGAGTACCCGCCGGTCCCGGCGGGCGTCGACATAGCGGGCGGTGCTCTCCGTCACGACTTCGGTCGCCGCGTCGCGCGCGGCCTCGGTGGTCTCCACTTCCTCGTCTGCGGCATGCACGGTGAGTTCGCGGTTGTGCAGCATCCCGGCGGTCATCACGGACCCGGCGGACAGCCGGTTCGCGGCGCGGCGCGACGCCAGCCGGGCCTGCGCGTCGGCGTGCGCCCCGTCGGCCGCCGACTGGGCCAAGGCGGCGCGCGCCAGCTCGCGCGCGCGCTGCTTCTCGGCGCTCTCGCGTACCCCCAGCACCCGGTCGAGCCGGAATCGGAAAGGCGCCATCGCTAGCCGTTCTCCAAGCGCGTCCT
>JBKJUD010000348.1:0-3397 GCA_046590735.1 Candidatus Eiseniibacteriota bacterium
CCCCGATCCCGCCGCCCCCGGCGCCTACCGGGTGCTGCGGCTCACCTACGGCCACGGCGACGATCGCTACCGGCCGGAGTACGGCCAGTACGCCGACCTGATCACGCCGACGGTCAACGCAGCCTTTCTGCTGCCGAGCTGGCGCGGGCTCACCGGCTGGTTGCGCACGCAATTCTGGGGCTTCGGGCCGGAGGCCCTGCCGCTGAACGCGCGCGTGTGGTATCCGGACGGACCCGGTCCCTTCCCGCTGGTGCTCATCGTGCACGGCAACCATCACATGATGGATTTCTCCGATTCGGGCTACGAGTATCTGGGCCAGTTGCTGGCGAGCCGCGGGATCATCATGGCGTCGGTCGGCGAGAACTATCTGAACATGAGCTGGACGGATATCCGCATGTTCGGCATTCGCGGGCTGGTCGACGAGGAAGCCGCGCGCGCCTGGCTGCTGCTGGAGCACCTGCAGCAGTTCCGCCGCTGGAACACCACGCCCGGCACGCCGTTCACCGGCAAGATCGACATGGACCGCATCGCGCTGATGGGACATTCGCGTGGCGGCGAAGCGGCAGTGGTCGCCGCCGAGATGAACCGGATGCCGTGCTATCCCGAAGACGCGCAGCATCGCTTCGACTACAACTTCCACATTCGCGCCGTGGTGGCAATCGCGCCGTCCGATGGTATCTACACGCCGGCCGGGCACGAGGTGGCGGTCGACAGCGTCGACTACCTGGCCATCCAGGGCGGGTACGACGGCGACGTGACGCCGTTCGCCGGGATCCGCCAGTACAATCGCATCCAGCTGTCCCGCGATCGTTTCCACTTCAAGACCGCGGTGTACGTCGACCGCGCCAACCACGGTCAGTTCAATACCGCGTGGGGCCGCGCCGACCGCAGCGGATTTCCCGATCGCGGCCTGCTCAATCTCTCGTCGATCCTGCCCGAGCAGGCGCAGCAGCGCATCGCGCAGGTCTTCATCTCGGCGTTTCTCGAGGCCTCGTTGCGCCAAGATGCGAGCTACCTGCCGCTGTTCCGCGACGCGCGCGCCGGACGCGCCTGGCTTCCCGAGACTGTCTACCTCTCACGCTACTCCGACACGCACACGCGCTCGATCGCGCACTACGAGGAAGACGCCAACTTGCGCAGCGGCAGCGATCCCGCCACCACGCTTCAGGGCCGCGGCCTCAGCATGTGGCATGAAGGCCGGGTGGCGCTGAAGTACGGCGATGCCAACACGCACGCCGCGTATCTCGGATGGCACCAGGTGCCGGGCGCGCCGGCGCCGTTCTACGAAGCCCAGATGTCCAGCAAGTGGGAGCAACCCGAGTTGCACGATGCCCTCGTCTTCAGCCTCGCCGATGTCCGCCGCTCCTTCGCGGGGCTGCCGGCGCGCGAGGCGCAGGCCACCGGACGCGCCACGGAGGTGCCCGACGCCCCGCTCAACCTCACGGTGGAACTGGCGGACCGCGCCGGGCACGTCGCGCGCGTGCCGCTCGAGCGATTCTCCCTGCTGCAGCCGCAGCTCGAATACTATCCGCTGAAGGCACGCTTCCTGAAATCGAGCGATGGCCTGCCGTACGAGCCGACGTTCCAGCGCTTCGAGTTTCCGCTGGCGTGGTTCCGCGCGGCGAACCCCGCGCTGCAGACCGCGCAGCTCACGCGAGTGCGCTTCGTCTTCGATCGCAGTCCCCAGGGCCTCATCGAGGTCGACAACATCGGCCTGCGCGAACCGGAGGTCACGCTCTCCCCCGTCACCTCTCGCTAGCGCGGGGCGGCGACCCGCGCGGGCTTGCGCGCCACCACGCGGTGGGCCGCGGCGATGATCTCCTTCGACGTGAGGCCGAACGCCTCCATCAACTCGCGCGGCTTGCCGCTCTGGCCGAAGCGGTCCATCGTGGCGACGAATTCCATCGGCACCGGACAGGATCGCACGATCGACTCGGCGACCGCGCCGCCCAGCCCGCCGTGCACCTGGTGTTCCTCGGCGGTGACGAGGGCCCCGGTCTCGCGCGCGGCCTTCTCGAGCAGCGCGTGGTCGAGAGGCTTGAGGGTGGCCATGTTGATCACCCGGGCGTCGATGCCCTGGGTGGCCAGCTCGGTCGCGGCGTCGAGCGCTTCGGCCACCATGATGCCGCACGCCACCAGCGTCACGTCGCCGCCGTCGCGCTTCACCAGGCCCTTGCCGATGACGAACGGCGTCGACTCGTCGCTGACCTCCGGCACATCTTCGCGCCCGAAGCGGATGTACGCCGGGCCCGGCAACTCGTGCGCGGCGATCGTCGCCTTGCGCGTTTCCCAGTAATCCGCCGGCACGATCAGCGTCATGTTGGGCAGCGCGCGCATGTACGCCAACTCTTCCATCACCTGGTGGGTGGCGCCGTCTTGCCCGACGCTGATGCCGCCGTGCGCACCGCCAATGCGCACCGGGAGTTTCGAGTAGCACACGGTCACGCGCACCTGGTCGGCGGCACGGAACGCGGCGAAGGCGCCATAGGTCGCCAGGTACGGCTGCTTCCCGCACGCGGCAAAGCCGGCGGCGATGCACATCATGTTCTGCTCGGCGATCCCGCACTGGAAGAAGCGATCCGGAAACTCCTTCGCGAAGAAGTGCACCATCGTCGATTCCGACAGGTCGCCGACCAGCACGACGACGTTGGGGTCGCGCTTGCCGAGTTCCAC
Organism: Candidatus Eiseniibacteriota bacterium; assembly: GCA_046590735.1. GTDB lineage: Bacteria > Eisenbacteria > RBG-16-71-46 > CAZEPH01 > CAZEPH01 > JBKJUD01. The sequence continues at coordinate 2,674 of JBKJUD010000348.1, forward strand.
CAGGGCGTGGCCCCAGCCTTCACGGGTCTTGCGCATCGGCCAGGCCATTATTGTTGCCCTCCCCCGTTGTGCGACCCGTAGACGCCGCCCACCCACTCCGGCACCGTGGCGGGCCCATCGGCCTCCAACCGCGCGGTCCACGCGGCGAACGTGGTGCCGAGTTCCGCCAGCGCGCGTTCCGCCTCCTCGGGCTTCGGCGGCTTGCCGTGCCAGGCGTAGTCGTCCTCCATGAACGAGATGCCCTGGCCCATGTGGGTCTGCGCGAGGATGACCGTCGGCTTGCCCTTGGTGGCACGGGCCTCGTCGAAGGCGCCGAGGATTGCGGTGAGGTCGTGCCCGTCGATCTCGATGACGTGGAAGCGGAAGCTGCGATACTTGTCGGCGAGGGGCGCGATCCCCATGATGTCCTCGACGTCGCCGTCGATCTGCTTGTCGTTGCAGTCGACGAACGCACACAGGTTATCGAGCTTGAAGTGGCCCGCGGCCATCGCCGCTTCCCAGATCTGGCCTTCCTGCTGCTCGCCATCGCCCATCATCGCGAACACGCGGCGGTCGTCGCCATCGAGGCGGAAGGCCAGCGCCATGCCCACCGAGACCGAGAGTCCCTGGCCGAGCGATCCCGACGACACGTCGATGCCCGGCGTGTCGCTGTGCGCGGGGTGTCCCTGCAGGTGGCCGGTCCATTGGCGAAAGTGCAGCAGGTCGGCCTTCGGCCAGTAGCCCG
>JBKJUD010000358.1:0-7706 GCA_046590735.1 Candidatus Eiseniibacteriota bacterium
CACGCAGGATCGTTCCTGGTACCTGTCGGTCGGCGGGGCGGCTGTCCGGGGCCCCGCCCGGGTCACCGCCAGTCTCAACCGCACCCATGTCGACGACATCACCAGTTGGTCGGGCACCGGCTCGCTGCACACCCCCGTGGGCCCGCGGGTCAGCGCCGACCTGGCCCTGACCGCTGCCGCCACACTGCAGACCGGCGGCGTCCCCGAGTCCACCGTCACGCTGTCGCGGTCTATCCTGCCTCGCGTCCAGGCGCTCTGGCGCATCACCGCACGGGACGGAATCGAGGCCATTTTCTCCGCCTCACGGTACGCCACGTCGCTGTACCCGAGCGACTTGCAGGGCAGCCGCAGCCTGCGGAGCTACCACCAGAGCGTGGCCCGGCTGAGCTACGTCCGGACGTGGTAAGCGGTATCTCGCGAGTGCGGCAGTGCTTGGGAACAAGACCATGATGGAATACCTCATAGGGTTCCGAGCGTCGGACTCGACGACCATCCACGACCCACTTGGAGGCCGCTGAGATGGCCATGGGAGTACCCGATACGCCACCTCGACCCACGCCAACTGGTGAACTGGACGCGGCGTTCGCGCCACTGCTCGAATTCGACAAGCGACTGGTGAACCTCGCACACCGTGTGCTGGGCGATCGCGATGACGCCCTCGATGCCGTGCAGGAGGCCTACCTCCAGGCCTACAAGGCGTTTCATTCCTTCCGGGGAGACGCCCAGCCCTACACCTGGCTGTGCCGCATCACACTCAACGAGTGCGCGCGCCGTGGGCGCCGCCGCACCAAGCGACGCAGCCTGGAACTCGACCTCGAGGTGCTCGCCGAGAAGGGACGCGAACCGGCCGAGGAGGACAAGGCGCACGAACTGGTCGAGCGCGGCGGCACGTATCTCGCCGTGCGCGACGCGGTGAATGCCTTGGCCGAGCCGTACCGCCAGGCCATCATCCTGCGGTACTACGAGGACATGTCGTACGAGGAGATCGCCTCCGTGTGGGGGTGTTCGCTCGGCACCGTGAAATCGCGCCTGGCACGGGCGCACGCAAAGCTTGAGGCCCGCGTTCCCCCCCGGCTCCTGCGGGAGTTGGGATGAGCGCAGCCAGGTTACCGAGGGGAGCAGGAACGATGCGTCAGACTCGCTGTCAGGATGTCGGACGGGCGTTGCAGGACCTGGTGGACGGGCTGCTGCCGGCCGACGAAGCCGCGCGCCTGCGGGGCCATGCCGACTCCTGCGCCCGCTGTGACGGCCGTCTGGCGCGGCGCTGGGCACTCCAGCGCGCCCTGATGCCCCCGCCCGACATCGAGTTGCCGTCGGGATTTCGTGCCTCGCTGCTCGAGCGGCTCTGCGAGAGCGCCGCGCAGCCGACACCTGCGACACCGCCCGCCGAATACGCGACTCCGTCCGAGTCGTGGTCCGACCGTGTCGCGGCGTGGTGGGGCGACGTGCAGCTGTCTCCGAAATTCCAGCCGGTGGCCGTCCTTGCTGGCCTCGCCATGGCGGTCGTGCTGGCCAGTACGGCAGCACAGGTCGTGGGGACGTGGCGGGACCGTGGGATCGGTTCGCCGGCTGGAGTTACCTCCACCACCATCTCGACCACCCCAGCGCCTGGCGCACCGGGCGACGTCGCATCGGCGCCCGGGGATCCGTCCCCGTCGGCGTCGTCCCCCCCGTCCGTCGTGCCCGCCCCACCCGTCTCGGAGGGCCCGCTGCAGTTGGCAGCGGTGTCGCCCGAGGTGCGGTCGGTGGTCCTGCGCAACGGATTCGATGTCGTCGCGGCCGCCGATGGGGCCCCGATCGACCCGGCACGTTCCACTGTGCACTTGCGTCTCGACGGCCGAAGCGTGGCCCCGAGCGGGGTGCGCGTGACGCGGGACTTCGTGTCGTATACCCCTGAGGGCACGCTCGCCGAAGGATCGCACACCGTGCACGTGGAAGTACGCGGCGCGGACGGTCAGTCGTCGAGCGTGGAGTGGGACTTCTATGTCGTCGGCTCCTGATATCCGCACGTCCGCGCGTCGCAGCACGGCGCGACGGCGTCTCCCGGCTCTCGGCGCGCTGCTGCTGTCCCTATGGGCCAGCGCGGCGGTGGCTGCGCCGCTGACACTCCGCATCGCGCCGCACGACTTCCTGGTGCCCTCGCACGGCAGCCAGCCGTTGACGGTGGAAGCCCACGCAAACGGACGTCCCGTCTCCGGCCCGATCGTCTGGTCGGTGCGTCCCGCGAGCGCGGGACGCGTCGGCACCGACAACGTCTTCGTCGCGGGCGCCACACCCGGGGAGGCAGTCATTCGCGCCAGCCTGACCGTCGGCGGCCGCACGGGAACGGCGTGGGCGCACGTGCGCGTCGGACAGCAGGGGCGGGCACGGCCGACACGGTCGCTCGTGGTCACGCCGCGCCAGGCGCGGGTCGCGGTCAACGGCACGCTGGCGTTCTTCGCGCGGCCGCTCGATGGCGCGCCGCCCGCCGGGGGCACCACCTGGCGCGTGATTCCGCCGTCGGCGGGTCGTGTCGATGCCAACGGGACATTCACCGCGGGCGCCACTGCGAGTCAGTGCGAAGTGGTCGCGGTCGCGCATGATGCGGGAGGACAGGCCTCCGGGATCGGCAACGCCCGCGTGGTGATCGTCGCCGGCGAACTCGCCGGAACCCCGGGCACGGCGGGCCGCGTCGACACCAACTTCCATGTCCAGCCGGCGCGCGCGGTGCTCGCCGCGGGCGACACGCGGCAGTTCAGCACCACGCTCGGCGCCGACACCCGGGCCACCGTGAAGTGGAGCGTGCAACCGGCGTCGCTCGGCTCGGTGAGCGCGGACGGCACCTTCACCGCGGGGCTCACGGCATCCGGCGGCGGCGTGGTCATCGCCACCGCGACGCTGCCCAACGGCCGCACCGCGCGTGCCGCCGCCGCCGTGCAGATCGGCCGCGACGCGTCTCGCACGCTCAGCCTGCGGCCGCAGTTCCAGCGCGTGCCGGCAGGGGGCGCAGCGGAGTTCCAGGTGACCGGATTGCCGGCGGCCGCCAGCGCCACGGCGCGGGTGCGCTGGATCGTCAAGCCAGAGACCGGCGGCACCATCACGCCTTCCGGCGCCTTGGGGTTGTTCACCGCTGGCCGAACGCGGGGCGAGGTGCGGATCGAAGCCCACGTCAGCAACGCCGACGGACGCGAGCGCGTGCTCACCTCGGTCGTGCAGGTGGTGGACGCCTCCGTGCTGGTCGATGTCGTGCCGACGCTGCTCCTCGACGGCCCGACGACCCTGCGCCTCGCGCAGACCGTGACCTACCGGCTCGCCGCCACCGGCATGGGCAGCGGCGACCTCGCGGGCGTCGACGTCCAGTGGTCGGTGACGCCGTCGCTCGCCGGCCGCCTGGTGAGCAGTGGACGCAAGGCGACCGTGCAGTTCCGGCCGCTGGTGCCGGGAGTCTGCGTGATCACCGCGACCGCGACATTCAACGGCGTCACCAAGATTGCGGTCCGGGAAGTCGTCGTCACGCCCTGATCGCGCGGAGCGCGCGGAATACACTGAGGCCCGGGAGCAGCGAATCGTGCTCCCGGGCCTTCGTGCGTGCGGGTGGATCGTGCCGCGCGGTCTAGAGCATCGGCAGGGTGGGGTCGAAGGTGCGGCGCGCCACGTCGAGGTGGCCATCGATCTCCGCGACCACGCTGCGCAGCAGCGTCGCCTTCTCGTGCAACGGCAGGAACGCGCTCTTGAAGCCGTTGATCAGCACGTTGCGGATTTCCTCGAGCGTGAAGCCGAATTCCTTGCCCACCAGCACGAGTTCATCGGTGACGGTGGTATCGGACATCAGGCGGTTGTCGGTGTTGAGCGTCACGCGTAGGCCGTAGTCGTAGTAGAAGCGCACCGGGTGATCGCTCAGCCGCGGCACCGCGCCGGTCTGCACGTTCGAGGTGACGCAGATCTCCAGCGGGATGCGATGGTCGTTCACGTAGTCGAGCAGCTCGCGGTCCTCGCGCAGCCGGGTACCGTGGCCGATCCGGTGCGCGCCGCAGTAGTGCAGCGCCTGCGCGATCGACGGCGGGCCGAAGGCTTCGCCGGCATGCACCGTCGAGTTGACGTTGTTCTTGGCGATGATCCGGAACGCCGCTTGGTGCGCCTTCGCCGGGTAGTCCTTCTCCGCGCCGGCGATGTCGAAGGCGACCACGCCGCGCTGCTTGTAGGCGACGGTGAGTTCGGCCAGCGCCTCCGAGAAGTGCGGCGAGATGTTGCGCATGCCGCAGATGATCACGCCCGACTTGATGCCGTGCGCATGCTCGGCGCGGGCGAGGCCGAGGAGCACCGAGTCGATGATGTCCGGAAGCTGCAGGCCGCTCTTGGTGTGCAGCAGCGGGCAGTAGCGCACCTCGATGTAGCGCGCGCCGTCCGCGGCGCAGTCGGCGGCCAGCTCGAACGCCACCCGTTGCAGCGCCTCGCGGTCCTGCATCACCTTCAGGGTGATGTCGAACAGCTTGAGATAGTCCGGCAGCGTCTGGTGCTTGAGCGACAGGCGGATCAGGCGGGTCAGGTCCGCGACGGATTTTACCGGCAGCTTGACGCCCTGTTCCTTCGCCAGGGACAGGATGGTCGCCGGGCGCACCGAGCCGTCGAGATGCAGGTGGAGGTCGGTCTTGGGCAGCGCCTGCAGGACGGCGTGCGTGGTGCGGGCGCGCTCCGCGGCGGCGCCGGCGACGCGCGCGCGACGGACGGAAGGACGCGCGGCCTCGCGTGCGGGTGCGGCCGTGCGTGCGGGTGCGGCCTTGCGTGCGGGTGCGGCCTTGCGTGCGGCGGAGGGCAACGCTTTCTTCGCGGCGGCCGTCGTGGCCTTGGCGCGGGGCGCGGTCTTCGCGCGCGACGTGGGCTGGGTGGTGGGACGTGCGGTCTTGGAAGTCTTGGTCACGAGATCCTCATCAGGAAGGTGGCAGGACGGCGCGCTGCATGATGGCGGCCCGGGCATCCGTGGCGTCGGTGGTGAGCGACGACCAGTCGCCGTGCGCGAGACGGCCGTGTTCCACCAGGAGCCGGCCGGCCACGACGACGTGCTCGACGTCGCTGGGGCGGCCGGAGTAGACGATGCGATCGGCGAGGTCGGTGCCTTCGCCGGGCAGGCTGTGGGGGTGATCGAGGCGCAGGACGACGACGTCGGCGCGCTTGCCGGCCTCGAGGCTGCCGATGTCGCGCTCCCATCCCAGCGCACGCGCACCGCCGCGCGTCGCCATCTCGAGGATGTCGGCGGCCGACAGCGTGCCGGGTCCGTGAAGGTACGTCGCGAGCAATCCCGCCAGCCGCATCTCCTGGAAGATGTCGAGCGTGTTGTTGCACGCCGCGCCATCGGCACCTAGGGAAATGTTGAGGCCTGCGCGGCGCATCGACCAGACATCGGCGATGCCCGAACTGAGCTTGAGATTCGAGGTCGGGCAGTGCACCAGGTGGGTGCCGGCGCGCGCAAGGCGCACGCGATCGTCTTCGGTGATCCACACGCCGTGCGCCAGGCGCAGGCGGTCGCTGAGCACGCCGATGCGGTGGAAAAACTCGATCGCGCCGCAGCCGACCGTCTCCTCGACGAGGTCGCATTCGCGTGTGCTCTCGGCGGCGTGGGAGTGGATGCCGGCGCCGCTGCGCGCCGATTCGGCCTCGACGAGCTGCCAGAGCTTCTGGCTGGCGCTCAGCACGAAGCGCGGCGCGAAGGCGTAGCGGATACGGTCGTCTTCGGCGCCGTGCCATCGCGCGCACAGCGCGGCGCTGTCCGCCATCGAGGCCTCGGTGGTCTCGCGCAGGCCTTCCGGCACCGCGTCGCCCGAGTCCATCATCGCCTTGCCGGCCGCGGCGCGGATCCCGCTCTCGGCGATGACCTCAAAGATGGCGTCCTGGTGGTGGACGGTGCCCATGTCCTGGATGCAGGTGGTGCCGCCCAGCAGCAACTCGGCGATGCCCACCCGTGCGGCAGCGCGGAGCGTCTCGGGCGTGTGGGCGGCCTCGAGCGGCCAGATGCGCTCCTCGAGCCACCGCGTCAACTCGCGATTCTCGGCCAGGCCGCGGAACAGCGTCTGGCACAGATGCAGGTGGGTCTGCACGAACCCGGGCAGCACGGCACGGCCGCGCACGTCGAGCACGCGGGCGCCGGCGGCTTGCTCCGCGGAGATTTCGCCCACCGCGAGGATGCGGCCGTTCTCGATCAGCAGGTCGCCCTGGCGGACGGTGCGGCGCGCGTCGACGGTGAGCAGTGTGCCGCCGCGCAACAACAGGCGGGGCGTGAGGGGCGATGTCTCGGATTCTGGCATGGTGACCCCGGACCATACAGGCGCGGTGCGGTGGGTGCAAGCGCACGGCGTCCGCGCGGCGGGCGGCGGACCGATGGTACGTGCGGGCCGTTGTCGCCGCCCGCGGCGGCTGGTACGGTTCCGGCGATTCGCGCGCCCTGTCACGTCGCACACCTCGGGAGGAATGTCTCGATGGCCCTCGTTCGGCCTTTCCGCGGGCTGCGCTATGCCGCGTCAGTCACCGCCGACCTCGGAGAGATCATCGCCCCGCCCTACGACGCCATCTCACCGGCCGAGGAGCAGCGGCTGCTCGCCCGGCACGAGGCGAATGTCGTGCGTGTCGAACTCGGGCTGCCGGATCTCGCGCGCCGCTACGACGAGGCCGCGGCCACGCTGGCCCGCTGGCGCGCGGACGGGATCCTGCTGCGCGACGCGACGCCCCCCTACTACATCACGCGCACGCGCTTCGCGCTCGACGGCGAACCGCGCGTGCGGATCGGTCTCACCGCGCGCGTGCAGCTGCGCCCGCTCGACCTGCCGCCGGAGCCGGGCATCGGCCCGGTGCTGCGCCACGAGAAGACGCTCGCCGGGCCCAAGGAGGACCGTCTGCGCATGCTGCGGTCGACACGCGTGAACTCGAGCAGCGTGTTCGGGCTGGTGGAAGATGGCGACGGATTGCTGCTGCGCCTGCTGGAGGCCGCGATGGCGGACCCGCGCGCGGCGCGGGCCGGGGGGGACGAGGCGTCACACGAGCTGTGGGTGCTGTCGGACCCGGCGGCATGCGAGGCGCTGGCCGCGCTGCTGGAGCCGCGGGCGATCCTGATTGCCGATGGCCATCACCGCTACGAGACCGCGCTGCACTTCGCCGCCGAATGCGGCGGCCCCCCCGATGCGCCCGACCATCACGTGATGATGTACCTGGCGCGCATGGAGGACCCGGGGCTGGTGTGCCTCGGCTACCACCGCGCGGTGGCGGCGTTGCCGCAGTTCGATGCGACCGCGTTCGTGTCCGCGCTCGGCGGCACGTTCGAGGTGACGCGCCTGGGCGCGATCGACGACGGGGAGGCGCGCGCCGCGGCGTTGCGCGCACACGCGGCCACCGGCACAGAGCGCGCCCGCCTGGCCTGCGCGGTGGCGCGCGCAGGGATCTACCTGCTGGAGGCGCGGACGCCGCGCGACGCCGGGCCCTCGGAACGCGAGGCGCTCGACACCCGCGTGCTGGAGCGCGACATCTTCGGCCCATTGCTCGGTCTCGACGACGCGGCGATCCGGTCGGGCGGCTTCGTCTCGTTCCATCACGATCCCGCGGAGACCTTTGCGCGCGTGGCCGCGGGCGACGCGCAACTCGGCTTCGTGCTGCACCCGGTGCCGGTGCACACCATCGCGCGGATCGCCGCGGTCGGCACCTTCGGGGTGAACCAGGTCGATTTCTGCGGCATGACCTCGCCG
>JBKJUD010000315.1:0-3414 GCA_046590735.1 Candidatus Eiseniibacteriota bacterium
GGCCGAAGTGCTGGCCGCGCTGGCGCTCGTGCACACCTTCGAGCCCTCCGGCGTCGGCGCGCGCGACCTGCAGGAGTGCCTGCTGCTGCAACTCGCCGCGCGCGGCGAGCAGGACACGCTGCAGGGCCGCATCGTGGGCGAACGCTTCCAGGAACTCGGCGAGCGCCGCTATCCCGACCTCGCGCGCGCGTTCAAGGTGGACGTCGGCGAAGTGCAGACCGCGGCCGACGCCATCGCGCGGCTCAACCCGCGCCCGGGTGCGGAGTACTCGAGCGAGACGCCGAAGTACGTCACGCCGGACCTGGTGGTCGAGCGCATCGCCGACAAGTTCGTGGTGCAGGTCAACGACCGCAACTTGCCGCGCCTGCGCATCAACGCCACCTACGAAAACGTGCTGCGCACGGCCGACAAGGACTCCACCACGCGTAAGTACGTCAACGAGCGCCTCAACTCGGCGAAGTGGCTGATCGACACCATTGAGCACCGTCGCCGGACCATCGTGCGGGTGATGGAGTGCATCGTCGACATCCAGCACGACTTCTTCGAGCAGGGCATCGCCGCGATGCGGCCGCTGACGCTGCAGCAGGTGGCGCAGGAAGTGGAGGTGCACGAGTCCACCGTCAGCCGCGTCACCAAGGGCAAGTACGCCCAGACGCCGCGCGGGGTGTTCGAGCTGAAGTTCTTCTTCTCCGGGGGGATCACCACGGACGACGGCGAGGACATCAGCTCGAAGGCGGTCAAGCAGGAGGTGGCCCGGCTGGTGGCCAACGAGGATCCCCAGAGCCCCTTGTCGGACCAGCAGATCGCCGAGCAGCTCAAGAACCTGGGGATGGAGATTGCGCGGCGAACCGTGGCAAAATACCGGGACCAGCTCCGGATTCTCCCCGCGCGCAGCCGTCGGCGGTATGATGCCGGCAGCCGCCCCGCCAGCCCGAGCCGGGCCGTCGGGAGCGACGACGAGGCATGATGACTCGTCGCTCCGCCACCCACATGGCGGAGGGGCGGCAACTCGCAACATGCTAAAGGAGACGCGAACATGCAGGTCACCATTACCACGCGCCACATCGAAATTGATGCATCCCTCAAGGCCCACACCGAGGAACGGGTCGCGAAGATCGCGCACTTTTCCGAACGGCTGGGAGATGTCGCGGTGGTCCTGTGGAGTGAGAGACACTTGTTCGTCGCCGAGATGAAGACGCACTCCGGCGGCCAGGACCTCGTGAGCAGCGCCGAGGCGGACGACGCCCGCTCGGCGATCGACGGCGCCGCGGTGCGGCTCGAACGCCAGGTGCGCGAGTTGCGCGCCCGCGAGATCCAGCGCAAGAGCCGGCCGGGCATCGACCCGACGTTGAACATCCTGGAGCCCCCGGCCTAGGCCGGGCCCGCGCCCCCGATGAAACTCCCCGTCACCCAGTTGCTCGAGGCCAAGGGTCGCGACCTTGGCCTCGAGTTGCTCACCCCGGTCGGGCCGGACAACCCGATGATCGTCGTCAGCGACATCAACCGCCCGGGCCTCGCGCTGGCCGGGTTCTTCGAGACGTTCCTCAACGAGCGCGTGCAGATCTTCGGCCAGACCGAGGTCAGCTACCTGGGCACGCTCAGCCAAGGCGAGCGCGACCGCGCCTGCGAAGGACTGCTGGACGCGCCACTGCCGGCGATCATCGTCACCAAGGGCCTGCCGGTGCCGGCGCGCATGCGCCAGCTGGCGCTCGAGAAGGGCGTGCCGATCCTGCGCACGGCGATGAGCACCACGCCGTTCATCCACCTGCTGGCGTCGTATCTCGATGACATCTTCGCGGCCACCACCATGCTGCATGGCAGCCTGGTCGACGTGTACGGCGTCGGGATGCTGTTCATCGGCAAGAGCGGCATCGGCAAGAGCGAGACCGCGCTCGACCTGGTGGAACGCGGCCACCGCTTGGTCGCCGACGACGCGGTCAAGGTGACGCGGCGCTATGGCAACATCCTGCTGGGCACCGGCAACCAGGTGCTCCGGCACAACATGGAAATCCGTGGCGTGGGCATCATCGACGTCGAGGCCATCTTCGGGATCCGCGCGGTGCGCGAGACCAAGCGCATCGAGGTGCAGGTCAATCTCGAGGAGTGGGATCCGCACAAGGCGTACGAGCGCCTCGGCCTCGAGGATGACACCATCACCATGCTCGGCGTGAGCATCCCGGTGGTGACCATCCCGATTTTCCCGGGCAAGAACATCACGGTGATCTCCGAGGTGGTCGCCCTCAACTATCTCGTGAAGGTCGCCGGGTATCACCCGGCGCGCCAGCTCGAGAAGCGGCAACGCGCGCTCATGAACAGCCCCGAGCGACAGCGCGCCCACGTCTACGAGGATCCCGAATAGTGGCCGCGCCCGAGGTGCACGGACTCTTGCTCACCCATGCCCGTCTGGGCGATGCGTTTCTCGACGCGGCGCAGCGCATCACCGGCTCCACTGCGGGACTCGAGGCGCTCTCGAACGAATCGTGCAGCGCGGAGACCTTGCGCCGCCAGGTCGACGCGTGGCTCGATGCCGTACCCGCCGGCGATGTCGCGCTCATCTTCGTCGACCTGTTCGGCGGCAGTTGCAGCGTGGCGGCGCTCGCCGCCGTGCGCGCCCGCAGCCATGCGCACGTGGTCACCGGCGTAAACCTTGCGATGCTGCTGGAGTTTCTCGCCTCGCGCACCACCCGCCCGGCCGAGGAGGTCGTGGCGCGCCTGGAAGATCGCGGCAAGCGCGCGATCGTCATCCGCTCCAGCGACGCGCCGGCCGGGGCGTCCTCGTAATGCCGCTGGTGATGGTGCGGATCGACGACCGGCTGATCCACGGGCAGGTCTCCATCGGCTGGGGCCCGACGCTGCGTCCCGACCACATCGTGCTGCTCGACGAGTGCGTCGCGGTCAGCGACTGGGAACGGGAGTTGTATTGCGCCGCAGCGCCCGAGGGGGCGAGCGTCGAGGCGCTGACCGTGCCGCAGGCGGCCGCGGCGTGGGCCGGCTGGCAGGCCGACCCGCGGCGCATCCTGCTGCTGGTGCGCGCGCCACGCACGCTGCAGGCGCTGGCGTCTGCCGGGGCAACGCTCGCCGCGGTGAACGTCGGGGGCATGCACTTCAGCGCCGGCAAGCGCGAGGTGCTGCCGTATGTGTTCGTCGACGATGTCGACTGCGAGGCGTTGCGTGCGCTGCAGCACGGCGGCGCGACGATCGAGGCGCGCGACCTGCCGGCGAATGCCGGGCACGACCTCGTGCGCTTGCTGGGTTAGGGGAGGCAGGGTGCCGGTCACGCGCTTCGTGTTCTGTGTGCACAACCATCAGCCGGTCGGCAATTTCGGATACGTGATCGAGGACGCCTACCGCAGGTCCTACGAGCCGTTCCTCGCCACGCTCGAGCGTCATCCCGGGGTCCGCCTGGTGATGCAC
>JBKJUD010000414.1:0-7980 GCA_046590735.1 Candidatus Eiseniibacteriota bacterium
CATCCGCCATCGCCTCGCGCACCTGCTCGGGCTCGGGCTGGCCCGCTACGCGCAGCGCGCCGGGACCGGGGACGCTCTGATGGTCACCGCCGCGGCCGGGACCGCCTCGCCGGGCGCGAGCGCGGTCCCCGGCATCGTCCGCGATCCGTGGCGCGCGTGGGTGTTCGCGATCAGCGCCAACGGCTCCGTGTCGGGACAGCAGCAGCAGACCTCGCACTGGTTCAGCGGCGACCTGTCCGCCGACCAGGTGACCGACGCCTGGAAGCAGAACTGGTCGCTCAGCACCAGCTACAACCGGCAGTCGTACACGCTGGCGACCTCCACGCTGGTGAGCAGCACCCGCAGCTCCGCCCTGTACGGCACCGTCGTGCGCAGCCTGGGCGGACATTGGTCGGCGGGCGGATTCACACGTGTCCGGCGCTCCACCTACGACAACGTCGACCTCTCGCTCTCGCTGCAGCCGGCCCTCGAGTACAACATTTATCCGTACAGCGCCTCGACGCGACAGAGCCTGCGATTGCTGTACCGCACCGGCCCCCGGCACTACCGCTACGTGGAAGAGACCATCTTCGGCAAGACGCGCGAGACGCGGTGGATCGAGTCGCTCGACATCACGCTGAGCCGCAAGGAGCCGTGGGGTTCGGCGTCCGTCTACCTGAGCGGGTCGCACTACTGGCATGACCTGCGCCGCAATCGCGCGGATCTCAGCGGCAACCTGTCGGTGCGCATCGCCCAGGGACTGTCCGTGCAGACCAACGCGAACTACTCCCGCGTGCACGACCAACTGTCGCTGCCGCGGCGCGGCGCGACCGACGAGGAAATCCTGCTGCAGCGGCGCGCCCTCGCCACCGGCTATTACTATTCGACCAGTCTCGGCCTCAGTTACAGCTTCGGCTCGATCTTCAACAATGTCGTGAACCCGCGCTTCGGCAGCTGACCCGGCGCGGCACGTACCCGGGAGAGTCCACATGGCCACCATCCTGATCACCGGCGGGCGCATCATCACCGCCACCGACGACTACGTTGCCGACATCTACATCGAGGACGGCGTCATCCGCGCCATCGGCCGCGGCCTGCCGTTTCCGGCCGATGAGACCCTGGACGCCCGCGGCCAGTACGTGCTGCCCGGCGGCGTCGACGTCCACACGCACATGGAGCTGCCCTTCGGCGGCACGTCCGCCAGCGACGACTTTGAGACCGGCACCATCGCCGCGGCGTGCGGCGGTACCACCACCATCGTCGACTTTGCGGTGCAATCCCGGGGCACCGCACTGCAGGACGCCTTCGCCACCTGGCGCGGCAAGGCCGACGGCAAGGTGGCGATCGACTACGGCCTGCACATGATCGTCACCGACCTGCCCGATGTCGCGCTGGCCGACATGGACGAACTGGTGGGCGAGGGCGTCTCGAGCTTCAAGCTGTTCATGGCGTATCCCGGCGTGTTCATGGTGGACGATGCCACGATCTTCAAGGCGCTGCGCCGCACCGGCGAGAACGGCGGCCTGATCTGCATGCACGCGGAGAACGGCGGCGTCATCGACCTGCTGGTCAAGGAGGCGCTGGCGAAGGGTCACACCGCGCCGAAGTATCACGCGCTGACCCGCCCGCCGCGCGCCGAGGGCGAGGCCACCGGTCGCGCCATCGCGCTCGCCGAGATGGCGCACGTGCCCATCTACTTCGTGCATCTTTCGTGCTCCGACGCGCTGGACCAGGTGAAGGCGGCGCGCGATCGCGGCCTTCCGGCCTTCGCCGAAACCTGCCCGCAGTACCTGTTCCTCTCCTATGACAACTACGAGGAGCCGGGGTTCAACGGCGCCAAGTACGTGATGTCGCCCCCTCTGCGCGAGAAGTGGAACCAGGACGTTCTGTGGAAGGGTCTCAAGTACGACGACCTGCAGGTGGTGTCCACGGATCACTGCCCCTTCTGCATGAAGACCGGGTTCGCCGGCCAACCGATGCAGAAGGAACTCGGGCTCGACGACTTCTCCAAAATTCCCAACGGCGCCCCCGGCGTCGAGACCCGGCTGATGCTGCTGCACGAGGGCGTGCGCGCAGGCCGGCTGTCGCTGAACCGCTTCGTCGAGGTGAGCAGCACGGCCCCGGCGAAGATGTTCGGGCTGTTCCCGCGCAAGGGAACCATCGCCGCGGGCTCCGACGGTGACCTGGTCCTGTTCGACCCGGCCAAGAAGCTCGTTCTCTCGCACACCACGCTGCACCAGCGCGTGGACTACACACCGTACGAAGGACGCGAGGTCACGGGCGCGCCCACCACGGTGCTCTCGCGCGGCACGGTCATCGTGCGCAACGGCGAGTTCGTCGGCAAGTCGGGCGGCGGGCGATACGTGAAGCGCGGAAACGCGCAATTGTAGCCAGTTCATCGCGGACAGGAGGTCGCATGAAGATCGTGCGCATCGTCGGGGGCGCCCTCGCGGGCCTCATCGTGATCCTGCTTCTGGTCGGCATCGTTGGCGGGGTGCGCGGGGCGCTCATCCTGCGCCAGACTCATGACCGTCGCATCCCCGCGTTCGCGGCACGTACGGACTCGGCGTCCGTCGCCCGCGGCGAGTACCTCGCGGCGACGCGGTGCACCGGGTGCCACTCCGCCGCCGGCGTCCTCCCACTGGCCGGCGGGCAATCCTTCCACATGGGCCCGATCGCCGATCTCTACCCGCAGAACCTGACACCCGGCGGCGCGGTGCTCGGGCAGTCAAGCGACGGCCAACTCGCCCGCGCCGTCCGCGAGGGCATCACCCCCGACGGCCATGCGATGCTGCTGATGCCCACCGACGCCTTTCATGCGATGTCCGATACCGACCTGCGGCAGATCATCGGCTACCTGCGCTCGCAGGAGGCCGTCACCACCGCAGATACCACGCACAGCTACAACTTCCTCGGAACCTTGCTCGTCGGCCTCAACATGTTTCCCACCAGCGTGCAGCCCGAGATCAAGGGCGCGGTGCTCGACGTCACGCCCTCGGCAGGCCTCGAATACGGCCAGTATGTGGCGCGCATGACCGGCTGCATCGAGTGTCATGGCTCCTCCTTGCACGGCACCCGGCGCATCAAGGTCAACATCGCCGACATCGCGCACACGCATACATTCGAGGAGTTCGAGGGCGCGGTGCGCCACGGGCGGAGCGTCGACGGCGGGGCGGTGGGTGATGACATGCCCTGGAGAGCCTTCGCGCATCTCGACGACCAGGACATGCGCGCGATCTACGAGTATGTGAAGTCGATGAAGTAGCGCTGGGCGGTCAGTGCCACCACGCACACGGGGCGCCTCCGTCGCGGGAGGCGCCCCGTGGCATGTGCGGCGCGCGGGCCGCGCGGGTCAGCTGACCGCTTGCGGCAGCGGCGCGGGCTGGGCGATGCCAGCGCCGTCGAGCAGGTCGAGCGCCTCGGCGAGCGGACGGCGGATGCAGGTGAAGATCGGCGTGTCGCGCAGTGTGTACAGGCTGGAGTCGGTCTTGCGCAACGCCATCACCAGGTCGAGGAAGTCGCCTGGTTGGTTGGTCTCGAACGCCACCACGAACTCCTGGTCATCGAGCCCGAACGAGTACGTCGTGTTCAACTTCACCGATGGATATTCGTGGCCGACGCGGATGTGCTCGTCCATCAGCGCCTGCCGTTTTTCGGGCGGCAGCAGATACCATTCGCGCGTCTTCACGAAGGGATAGACGAAGAGGTAGCGCATCTCCGACGGACGGATGCGCAGGCGCAGGCCATCCTGCCCCGGGTGTGCGTGGTGGTCGATGTACTCGGACTTGCGCGTCATCGCCAGGTAGGAGTGGGGCGAGCTGAGGTACGCGCCGAGGCGCGTGCCGTGCAATGCCGCGTGCAGGCGCTGGAAGGTCTCGGGCGAGTCGCCGATACACCACAGCATCATGTCGCAGTCGCCGCGCGTGCCGACGGTGGAATAGCTGAACACGCGTGCCTCGTGGCGGAAGGTCTCCAGGCGCGCGGCGAATTCCAGCTTGGCCGCGGCACGGTCCTCCGCGGGCAGGTGACGCCACGCGGGATCAAGCGTGAGGAACCGGTAGTTCACGAATTGGCGGCCGAGCGCTTCTGCCACGTCGGATCTCCTTGCTGTCGAACGGTGCCGGGGTGCAACCGCGCTACGCCGGCTGCGCCGGGGCCGCGGAACGGACGGAAGTATATCAGGGGCGATGCGCGGACATTCGGGCCAATCCGCCCCCGCCCCGAGCTGCCGGGCTAGTCCTCCCAGGACTCCGGCCGCGGAAACAGGACCATGCTCTCGATGACCATCGCCGCCGAGGCGCTGACCAGCATGCGTACCGCGCGTCCGATGTCGCGCGCGCCCATTGCATCGGCGGTGCCCTCGCCGGCGTCATCGGTATCGTCGTCGCCCCCGAAGGCGGTCTCGACGCGGCCGGGATAGAGCGTGCTCACGCGGATCTTGTCCGCCGCTACCTCGCGTGACAGCGCGTCCGAGAAGCCAGAGAGGGCGAATTTCGACGCACAGTACGCCGCAGCGCCGGCGATGCCCTCGCGGCCGGCGACCGAGGCGATGTTGACGATGTGCCCCGACTTCTGCGGCTGGAAGTGCCGCAGTGCGGCGCGCGCGCAGTAGAAGGCGCCGTGCAGGTTGGTCTCGAGGATGGCGGCCCAGGTCTCGTCCGTGATGTCCGCGGTGGGCCCGAAGGCACCGATGCCGGCGTTGTTGACGAGGATGTCGATTCGTCCGAGTTCGCCTGCGGCCGCATCGACCAGCGCGGCGCAGTGCGCGGGATTGCGGACGTCTGTGGCGCGCGCGACCACGCGCCGCCCGAGCGCTTCGGCCTCGCGTCGCGTCCGCTCGAGCGTGTCGGTGTGCCGCGCGCCCAGCACCAGGTCGGCGCCGCCGGCCGCGAGTTCGAGGGCGGTGAAGCGTCCGATTCCCGTGCTGGCCCCGGTGATGACGGCCACCTTGCCCGTGAGGTCCATGCCGTCTCCTGACGCAATTGGTCGAGGTCTGTGGCTGCTTCGTCGCGGGAGACGCTAGCAGCGGCGAGGCAGGGGGTCAACGCGGCGGCAATAGCCCTGCATAGCGCGCGCGCGGCCGCAGCATGATCCCGGTGGCGCGTTGTTCGAGCGCGTGCGCCACCCAGCCGGCGGTTCGGCCGATCGCGAATAGCGCCATCGCGCTGCCCGGCGGGAGTCCGAGCGAGGCCGCGAGGGCGACCAGACCCATGTCCAGCGTCGGCGGTCCGTGCCCCGCATCGCCGCCCGCTGTCACCAGCGCCTCAACGGTGCGCACGGATGGGTTGCGCGGCGCGATGCCGCGCGCCAGTGCGAGCAGAGGCGGCGTGCGCGGATCGCCGTCTGGGTAGAGCCGGTGTCCGAAGCCCGGCACTCGCTCGCCCCGTCGCGTGCGGGCCGACAGCGCGCCTGCGGCCTTCGCCGGGCTACCTGCCTCGGCGACGAATGACTCGACCCGCTCGCACTCGCCGCCGTGCTTCGGACCGGAGAGCGCAGCCAGGGCGGCGCTCAGTGCGGCATACAGCGTGGCGCCGGTGGACGCGGCGACCCGCGCGGCGAAGGTGGAGGCGTTGAGTTCGTGATCGGCGCACAGCACCAGCGCGTGGTCGATGGCGCGCTGCTTCTCGCGGCTCGGCGTGGCGCCGAGGGCGTGCAGGACGATGCCGGCGACCGTGCCCTCGCGCAGCGCGGGGGCGACGCGCGCGGCGTCCCGCGGCGCGGCGAGAAAGCCGGCGAGCTGGCGGATCAGGGCGCGCGCCCGCGCGTGCTCGGCGTCATCGAGCGCACCGAGGCGCACCGGGTCGCGCTGCTCGAGCGCCGGCACCGCCAGCGGCAGCGCGTCGAAGGGGCCGGCGTTCGCCGGCAGCAGTGCCGCCAGCGCGCGGGGGGGCACGCCAGGCGTGCGGGGCTCCCACGCCGCGGCGTAGGGAAGGGCGCCGGTCCACAGCAGTTCGGCCGCTGCCTCGAAGGTCACGCCGCGGGCGGCGAGGTCCGTGGCGGCCAGGCCGCGGTAGAGCGGTCCGCGCGCGTCGATGGCGCTGACCTCGGTTTCCAGCACCGGCTCGCCCCAGTTGAGCGCCGAGGCGGCGACCGGCCCGTGCCCTGCGCGGGCGTCGTGCCGCGCCCGGACCCGCTGCAGGTCGCTGCGCAGGTAGAGGCGCCCGCGGCCATCTGGGTCGGGGATCCGCGTGATCCAGCCGCGGCTGGCGTAGGCGTACAACGAGGCGCGCTTCACACCGAGAAACGCGGCAGCCTCCTCTGCGTCCACATAATCTATTGATTGATTGTGCAATACATCTTGATCAATACGATCCATATGACCACGATAGCACATGGAAAGGGGATCGACCACATGCAGGCAGAGACACGACAGCTCCCGGGCAACCACCCCGCCGGGACCGCCCAGGCAAGCGGATTGGAGGGCGTCATGGCCGCCGACACGCGGCTCAGCGACGTCGACGGAGAGATCGGACGGCTGATCATCGCCGGGGAGGACGTCGAGCGCCTCGCCGGCCAGCAACGCTTCAGTTCGGTGTGTGCCGCGCTGTGGCGCGAGGCCGGGGCGAACACGCCGTCCGACCTCGAGGCCGCCCTCGGCGCGGCGCGGGAGGCGGCATGGCGGCGGCGCGCCGACTGGTCGGTGGCGCTGGACGCCGCCGACGGCATGGAAGCCTTGCGCGGCGCCGTCGGGATGCTGGCCAGCAGCCTCGACGATGACGTCGACGCGGTGCAGCTCACCGGCGCCACCGCCGTGTTCGCCGGCGCGTGGTCCCGTCACCGCGCCGGCGAAGCGAGCCTGGCGCCCGATCCCGGACTCGACCACGCGACCGACTACCTGCGCATGGCCACAGGGCACGCGCCAGGCGCCGCGCTGTCGGCGGCGATCGACGCCTACCTCGTGACGGTGATGGATCACGGCATGAATGCGTCCACCTTCACCGCGCGCGTCATCGCGTCCACCGGTTCGGACATGGTCTCGGCGATCACCGGCGCGGTCGGCGCGCTCAAGGGCCCGTTGCACGGGGGCGCGCCCGGTCCGGTGCTCGACATGCTCGATGCCATCGGACACCCGGAGGCCGCCGCGGCGTGGGTCACCGGCGAGCTCGACGCGCAGAGGCGCATCATGGGGATGGGGCACCGCATCTACCGTGTCCGCGATCCGCGCGCCGCGGTGCTGGAGGCGGCGATCGGCCGGCTCGAGCGCGCCGGCGTCGCGGGCAATCGCATGGCATTGGCGCGCGCGGTTGAACGTGAGGCCGAGCGGCAGCTGGCCGAGCGCTACCCCGACCGATCGCTCAAGGCGAACGTCGAGTTCTACACCGCCGTGCTGCTCGAGGCCGTGGGGCTGCCGCGCACCGCTTTCTCGCCGACCTTTGCGGTCGGACGCGTTGCCGGCTGGTGCGCGCACGTGATCGAGCAACGACGCACCGGGCGGTTGATTCGTCCCGGCTCGCGCTACGTCGGGATCGCCCCCGCGTAGCCCGCGCGCAGAGTCGCCCACACCCGGTTGTCGGAGGCGCGGTGTAACCTGCTGCGACGGGCGGTGCGGCGAGAGGTGGGGACGTGGTGCGTGTGTGGGGTGGAATGGTGGTGGGGATACGCGGGGTGTTGGTGGAGGTCGAGGCGGATGTGCACGCCGGTGGCCTGCCGAGTTTCACGATCGTCGGCCTGCCGGACGCCGCGGTGCGGGAGGCGCGCGAGCGCGTGCTGACGGCGATGCGCAACGTCGGGTTGGCGGTGCCGCCCCGCCGGGTCACGGTGAACCTGGCGCCCGGGCATCTGCACAAGTCTGGCGCGTCGCTCGACCTGCCGATCGCCATCGGGCTCTGCCTCGCGGCGGGATTTCTCCCGGCCGACGCAGCCGGCGATACGATCTTCATCGGCGAACTGTCGCTGAGCGGCGCGTTGAAGCCGGTGCGCGGCGTGCTACCGCTGGTGCTGGCGGCGCGGGCGGCGGGCCGCACGCAGGTGATCGTGGCGGCCGGCAGCGCCCCGCAGGCC
>JBKJUD010000453.1:0-5426 GCA_046590735.1 Candidatus Eiseniibacteriota bacterium
CGCGAAATCGCAATCCGCGAAGACGATCGTAGGATTCTTGCCCCCGAGTTCGAGCGACAGTTTCTTGAACTGCGGCGCCGCGGTGCGCGCAACGTGCGCGCCGGTGGCGGTGCCGCCGGTGAAACTGATCGCGGCGACGCGTGGGTGCTCGGCGAGTGCCTGCCCCGCCTCCGGTCCCAGGCCGTGCACCAGGTTGAACGCGCCGGGTGGCGCGCCGGCGGCGGCGATGATCTCGGCGAGCGCGCTGGCGGTCAGCGGTGTCAGCTCGCTCGACTTCGCGACCACCGCGTTGCCGCAGGCCAGCGCCGGCGCGGCTTTCCACGACAACAGATACAGCGGCAGGTTCCACGGCGTGATCAGCCCGACGACGCCGAGCGGGCGGCGCAGCGTGTAATTGAGCGCGCCGTCGGTTTCGTGCGCGGCGGTGGCGTCGTGGCGGATGGCGCCGGCGAAGAAGCGGAAGTTGGCGACCGCGCGCGGGATGTCGACGGTGCGGGCCAGCGTGATCGGCTTGCCGGTGTCGCGCGACTCGCGCTCGGCCAGGTCGTCGAGGCGGGCGGCGATGCCGTCGGCGATCGCGTCGCAGAGATCGGCGCGCTCGGCGCGGGTGGCGCGTCCCCAACCGCCGCGCAGCGCGGCGTGGGCGGCTTCCACCGCGGCATCGATGTCGGCCGCATCGCCGCGCGGCACCCGCGCGATGACCTCGCCGGTGGCGGGCGCGATGTCGTCCAGGTACGCGCCCGAGGCCGGTGCACGCCAGACGCCACCGATGAACTGCGCCAGCGTCTCCACGCGCGTCGCGGTGCGGCTCATGGCGTACCGCCGCCTTCGCCGTTCGCGTACTCCTGCCAGTCGTAATACCAGCGGTCGCGGTCGGGATCCCATTCGTCCCACGTCGGAATTGCCTCGAGCGCCGGCAGCAGCGCAGGCGGCACCACGCCGGGCACCAGGAACGCCTTCTGCCGGTGCAGCGGATACGGATTGCGCAGCTCGAACCCGAGCACGCCGAGCGCCGCGCGCGCCACGTACCACGTGGCGCGCGGGTCCCAGCCGTGCGCGATCTTGATGACGATCCCCAAGCCCCGGGGGTAGTCGTCGTGCTGCACCGCGAGGCCGAGCAGGCCGTCGGCCCCTTCCTTCGCGATCACGCGGCCGCCGCACGCCTTGAGAATCGTCGAGTCCAACCGGTTGAATCCGCCGACGACGTCCGGATGCCGCACCATAGCCTCCCAGATGTAGTCCTCGTCCTTCTGCGCGGCGACGCCGGCGAACAAAAGCGCCAGCTCACGCACCGTGTTCGATACCGTCGGCAGTCCGCAGCCATCGCGCGCCACGCGCAGCGGCTGCCAGTCGGCGCCGAGGAAACGGCGCAGCACGTCGAGGTAGGCGTGGAAGAATGGATGATGCGGGAGCGTGTAGCCGGCGCGGTTCCAGCCGCGCAGCCGGCACCCGAGCAGGATCGCCGCGTGCTCGCCGGAGCAGGTGTGATACCACCGCCGCGGCCGCCGCACCTGACGGCCGAACTGCACCAGCGGGACATCGAGCGGCGCCTGCATCAGCCCCCACTCGTCCTCGCGCAGGATCGACTGCGCGGCCTCGACGTGCTCCGCCGTGCCGTTGTGGCTGGCGACGCTGATCGCGCGCTGCTTCCAGTCGAGCACGGGCCCGAGCAGCTCGGTGAACACTTTCATGGTCAGCGGCTTCATCATGCTGCGACCGTAGCACAACACGTTGCCGCCGAAGCTGTGGATCAACTCGTCGCCGTGCGCCCAGGCGATGGCGCCGTGGATCGTTGTCTCGCTGACGCCGTTGCGGCGGTAGTCGACCAGCGGCTCCCACTCGACGTCGCGGCCGGTGGGAATGCGCGCGTCGTGCTCGCCCAGCGGCGAGCGGGGGTAGACGGCGCTGCGCAGCGCGAGACCGGGCGTCTCGCTCATGCCGACACCCTCTCGCGCACCCGCGGCACGACGTGCGTCATGAACGCCTCCATGTTGGCGATGACGCGCGCGGCGTCGTGGTTGAAGAAGTCGAACCAGAGCATCAGCCGGTCGTCGGGATGAAACCGGTCGCAGATCTGCTGCGCGACGTCCTCGGCGTTGCCGACGAGCGAGTTGTCGGCGGCCTTGCGCGTGCGCTCCGGGTCGAGCGTGCCTTCGAGCGCAGTCCAGTACGCGCCGAGCGCGGCGGCGGCTTCCTCGCGTGCGGCGGCGCGGCGGCTCTCGGGCGTCAGGCCGGGCTGCTCGTTGAGGAACACCATCACCGTGCGCGGCATGTACTCGCGCCGCCACGGGCCCCCGCTGGGGTGATAGGCGCGCGTCATGCGGCGGTGCGTGTCCTCGATGATCTCGGGTTGCGTGATCGAGAGATTGAACACCTGCACCGGCGCCCACCCGTTGGCGGCCTCCTGCAACGCGGGATCGTGCGAGCCGATGACGAGTTGCACGAGTTCGCGGCGCCACTCCTGCGGGACGATCTTCAGCACGTCGAAGACGAACCGGCGCGGGATCTCCACCGACTCCGGCGCGCCGCCGGCGGCAGCCTGCACACGGACCCACTCCTGCTCCGACTTGAAATCCGCGCGGGTGAGTCTCGTCGGCGCGATGTCGTCGCTGGCGAGCGTTTCCTTGTTGAGCAGCCGGGCGAAGATCTCCACCGCCTCGGCGAACACGCGGCCCTTGAGCGCCGGCCAGGCGGCGGCCTCGAGCGCACTGCGCGGCACGATGCCGGCGGCGCGGTTCATGAACTCGAACCGGGCCTGTGAGAACCCGACATGGATGCGTCGCTGCTCCGCCGGGTCGAGACCGTGCAGCGCGGCGAAGACAGCAATGCGCTCGGCCGCCGCGATCGGCCCGCCGTTGAGCAGGATGTTCATCACCGCGGAGCCGGTCTCGATGCGTCGCGTGCGCCGCAGCACTTCGTGCGTGAGCTGCAGGAAATCGGCGTTCAACCCGACCTCCCCTTGCCAGTGCGGGATGACCGGCTTGGCGTGGCGCTTCTGCACCTCGGAGCTGAGATGCGACTCGGCGATCCAGGCAACGCCGTAGCCGAGCGCGTCCGCGGCCACGACCTCCGCGAAGAAGTTGCGGTACATCGCGGCCTCGGTCGGCGTGACGCCGTTCACCGGGGTCTGGCTGATGGAGAAGAAGACGTCGAACGTCATCGGGCCCCCGGTCAGATGGACTGCAGGCGGCCGCCGTCGACTGCGAGGCTGACGCCGCGAATGTACGACGCCGCCGGCGAGGCGAGAAACGCGATCGCCGCCGCGGTTTCCTGTGGTTGGCCGAGCCGGCCTTCCGGCACCGCGGCCACCCAGTCGTGCTCGACCTCGGCCTCGCTGCGCCCGGTCTTCGCGGACAGCGTGGTCGCCAGTTCGCCGAGCCGCTCGGTGGCGGTGTAGCCGGGCAGGATGTTGTTGATCGTGATGCCCGGTGGCAGCTCGCGCGAGACGCTCTTCGACCACGAGGCCATTGCGCCGCGAATCGTGTTGCTCACCCCGAGATTCGGGATCGGCTCGCGCACGCTGGTCGAGATGACGTTGACGATACGGCCGAAGCGGGCGGCGCGCATGCCCGGGAGCACCAGGCGCGTGAGCAGATGCGCGGCGAGCACGTGACGCCCGAACGCCTCGAGGAAGGCGGACTCCTCGGCGTCGAGCACCGCGCCCGCTGCGGGGCCGCCGCTGTTGTTGAGCAGGACGTGCACCGGGCCCACCTCGCCGAGCAGCGCGGCGACCGCCGCGCCGGTGGCCGGCCGGTCGTTGAGATCGGCGACGATGAAGCGCGTGCTCTGCGGCGACCCGGCATCGCGCAATTCCTGCAGCAGGGCGTCGAGCCGGTCGGCCCGGCGGGCCAGCGGCGTCACCTGGCAGCCGAGGCCGGCGAGCGCCAGCGCGGCGGCCCGGCCGATCCCGGCACTGGCACCGCACACCAGCGCATGGCGGCCGCGCAGGGACATGATCTCAGGCAGGGGCAGCGGGTTGGACATGGGCGTCTCCGGGTGGGCGGCAGGGGTCCGGCGCATTGTAGCGCACCCGGTTCCCTGAATCCTCCCCCGGGTTGCATGCCTCTAACCGATGGACATCCGAACTGGAGGAAACTGTCGTGCACGAGGTTCTACAGATCCTGCTTGTCCTTGCCGGCTGGTTACTTGTGACCCGCTGGCTGCTGCCCGCCATGGGCGTGGGCACCTGAGCGGTCCCCGAACCGCGCCGTGCGCGCGGGACCGACGACACCCCGGCTTTCGGACCACCTGACGACACCACATCGCACAAGGAGATCACATGAGCGAGAGCTTTGGCATCCGGCGCGATTTGCCGGTACGCTTCGATGAAGCGCTCCACTTGGTCCCCGAGGCACTGAAGGCCGAAGGCTTCGGCGTCCTCACCGAAATCGACGTGACCGCGACGCTGAAGACGAAGATCGATGTCGACTTCCGCCGCTACACGATCATCGGCGCCTGCAATCCACCCTCCGCGCACCGCGCGCTACAGGCCAATCTCGAGGTGGGCCTGATGCTGCCGTGCAACGTCACGGTCTACGAAGCCGACGACGGGCACACCGTCGTCACCGCGATCGACCCGCGCCGCACGATCGCGGCCGTCGGCGATCCGCAACTGCAGGACCTGGCCGAGGAGGTCGGATCCAGCCTCACGCGCGCGCTGGACGCGTTGGTGCAGGTTACCAAGGGCGTCTCCGCGTAGTTGCGCGGAGTCCGCCCGTTCACTCGGCGCACGCCAAGGAGGACAGAACCATGCGCATCGCCAAGAAGGACGTACCGGTCCGGATCGACGTCCCGGGCGCGATTGCCCGCCAGAAGCTGGATTTCGGCAACTCGGCCGGGTTCGGCATGATGAGCGGCGAGTTCTTCAGCCTGGGCAAGGGCACCGACATCGCACCGTTGCTCCACGGGCTCGAGGGCGACATGTGCCAGTCCCCACACTGGGGCTACATGCTGCAGGGCGCCCTCACCATCACTTACGCGGACAAGTCCGAGGAGGCGGTCAACGGCGGCGACCTGTTCTACTGGCCGCCGGGACATTCGGTCAAGGCGGTGGAGGACGCCGAGGTCATCCTGTTCAGTCCGCAGAAGGAACACAGCGTGGCGATCGACCACATGCTGAGCAAGATGGCCGGTTGAGACGTTCGAGCCGATCCGCGAGGCGGGTCGGCTCGCGTGTCGTGTTTCACTTCGCCGGCAGCGTCGCGTTGAACTGCAGGCAGCGCTCGACCCACGCGGCGAGGGCGGCGTCGGACTCGAAGCCTTTCGGGTCGACGTAGGCGTAGCCCGTCATCGGCGTGCCCGTGAAATCCATCGGGCGGGTGTGGGGCTGGCGGAGCGCCGCGGTGTGCTCCACCGGGCCGACGCGAACCATCAGCGACTCCCCCATCACCCCCAGCAGCATGTGCCCCCGGTACATCAGCGCCAGT
>JBKJUD010000068.1:0-7710 GCA_046590735.1 Candidatus Eiseniibacteriota bacterium
CGATGCCGGTCATCCAGAACAACGTCGCGCAATGGATCGTCCAGACGCATGTGAGCGGCAACCGCGCGGTCTGGAACGCCGGCATCCAGGGCCAGGGCCAAATCGTGTCCACCTCCGACACCGGGATCCGCTCGACGCACCAGCAGTTCAACGACCCCGCGGTCCCGATCAGCAGCGGCACGATCGACTACCCCACCCACCGCAAGATCATCGCCTACCGCACCATGCCCGGGGCCACGTTCGGTGATGAGAACTCCTTCACCACCACCTACCACGGCACCCACACCGGCGGCTCGATCAGCGGCGACGACAGCTACGTCGGCGGCGTGAGCCTCAACGACGGCATGGCGCTGAAGGACAAGATCTACTTCTGCGACATCGGCACCGGCAACCAGGGCACGCTCTCGGGCATTCCGGCCGACTTCAACGACCTGTTCAAGCACCCGCAGGCGGGCAACAGCGCCGGGCGCGCCTCGATCATGTCGAACTCGTGGGGCGTGTCGTCCACCGCGGGGTTGCAGGGCAACTACGACGCCGAGGCGCAGCAGGTCGACCAGTTCATGTGGAACCACAAGGAGTTCCTGCTCTTCTTCTCCAACGGCAACGACGGTTCCGCGATCAATACCGTGGAGCCGCCGGCGACGGCGAAGAACTGCGTCTCCGTCGGCGCCACCGACAACACCACCGGCAACTCGATCGCCTCGTTCTCCAGCCGCGGGCCGACGGACGACGGCCGGATCAAGCCGACGCTGGTCACGCCGGGCAGCTCGGTGACCTCGGCGGGTGGCAGCAGCAATACCGCCTACAAGGTGCTCAGCGGCACCTCGATGGCCTGCCCGATCGCCGCCGGCAACTGCGCGCTGGTGCGCCAGTACCTCACCGAGGGCTGGTACCCGTCGGGCGCCAAGATCGCCGCCGACTCCATCGGCACGCCCTCCGCGGCCCTGATGAAGGCGATGATGATCAGTGGGTCGGACAACGCCTCGGGCGCCGCGATGCTGGACAACAACTGGGGCTTCGGCCGCGCCGACCTCGACTCGGTGCTGATGTTCGCCGCCGACACGCGCGACCTCGCGCTGGTCGACAACAACGTCGGCATGGTCACCGGTGACTACATCGACTACACGGTGCAGGTGCTCAGCAGCCTGATCCCGCTGAAGATCGCGCTCGTCTGGACCGACTACCCGGGTTCGCCGGTCGCCGCCAAGGCGATCGTCAACGACATGAACCTGACCGTCACCGGGCCGGGCGGCGTGTATTTCGGCAATGTCTCGAGCGCGGGCCAGTCGGTCACTGGCGGCTCGCCGGACAACACGAACGTCGAGGAGGTCGTCCGCCTGGTCACACCGGCCGCGGGTACCTACACGCTGCGGGTGAGCGCGCAGAACGTGCCATTCGGCCTGCAGCCCTTCGCGCTGGTGGCCACCGGCGACTTCAACCGCGCGGCTGGGTTCCTCACGCTCGACAAGCCGGCGTACGGTCCCAGCGACGTGATCCAGGTGCGCCTCGAGGATGCCTCGGCCGGCCTGGTGTCGCCGCTCGTGAAGTTCACCAGCACCTCGGCGGACACCGAGTCGGTGACGCTGACCGCGGTGGGCGGCGGGGTGTTCACCGGCACCATGCCGTTGCTGTTCGGCGTCATCGCGCCGGGCGACGGTGCGCTCTCGGTCACCAACGGCGATGTGGTCACCGCCAGCTACGCCGACGCCAGCCCGGTCGCCACGCTCACCGCGTCGGCGTTGGTCGACGCGACCTCGTTCAGCATCGCGGCCGTGGGCGTCAGCGGCATCACCACCACGGTCGCGACGGTCAACTGGACCACCACCGACGGCGGCAGCGGGCGGGTCTACTATGGCACCACGACCGCGCTCGGCAGCAGCAGCGCGATGGTGGCGGAACGCACGACGAGCCACGCCATCACGCTGCTCGGGCTTACCCAGAACACGCAGTACTTCTACGATGTCGAGTCGGTGGACGCGCGCGGCAACACGGTGCGCGACGACAACGGCGGCCGGCATTACACCTTCACCTCGGGCTCGGTGCCGGTCGATGTGTATCTCGTGCTCGGCGACGCCACCTACCCCAGCGACCACATCACCCGCTACGTGAACGCCTTCAACCGCCACGGCTGGACCAACGACTACACGGTGGCCAGCGTCAGCGGCGACCCGGTCGTCGGCGACAAGAACTCCGGGCTGCGCAGCTACCCGGTCGTCTGGTGGAACACGGGTCTCGAACAGTACCCGCAGGTCACCGACAACCAGCGGACCCTCTGGCAGCGCGTGCATGATGGCGGCGCCCGGCTGGCCTTTGCCTCGCACGACGTGTCGTGGGACTTCCAGCTCTCCGGCCAGGACTACACCCCGGCGCGGCTGACCTGGTCGAACAACTACCTGCACCAGCAGTGGAAGAGCGACCCGGCGTCGGTCTCGTTCATCGGCGGTGTGCCGGGCGACCCGATCAGCAGTTCCTACATCTTCGGCATCAGCTATACGCAAACGCGCTCCGGCGCGGCCGGCGACGAGATCCGGCCGCTGGCCGGCACCGGCGTCGCCAACGGCTGCTGGATCGATGACGCCACCCCTGACACCGTCGCGGTGCGCTGGGTGTCGAACTCCGCGCTCGGCTCCGCCGACTCCTCGGTGTGGGGCGCCACCCCGACCCGCGTCGCCGCGATGTTCTACGAGCCGATGGAACTGAACTACGCCAGCGTCGACGACCAGGTGCGCTCGGACGTCGTGCACAAGACCCTGGTGTGGCTGCTGGGCCGCGATCACCCGTCGGCCGCGGTCAGCTCGCCGGTGGGGGGCACGACCTACACCAGTGGTCCGCTCAGCATCGAGTGGACCTCCAGCGGTGACGGCGGCACCACCATCGCGTCGACCAGCCTGCAGTACAGTCAGGATCTCGGCCAGACGTGGGTGACCATCGCCAGCGGCGCGCTGACCTCGCCGTACAGCTGGGACATCAGCGGCGTGCTCAACTCGCAGCACACCCGCGTGCGGGTGATCGTCGCCGACAGCGGCTCGCCGTCGCTGCACACCAGCGCGGCCACCGGCGACTTCGTCCTCAACCGCGCCGGGGGCGACTTTCTCGGGCCGGTGGTGGTGGCCGGCAGCGTGACCTTCAACCCGAACCCGGTCACCCAGCCGGCGCCGGTGGGGATCACGGTGGCCGTCACCGACACCGCCTCGGGCGGCTCGCTGATCAGCGCCGCGGAGTTCTCGGTGGGCGCCACGCCGGCCCCCGCGGGCTCGGGCACCGCACTCAGCGGCGCCTTCAACACCGCGACCAGCCTGAGCCTTACCGGCAGCGTGCCGAGCAGCGGGCTGTCCTGTACCTCCTGCACGCTGTGGCTGCGTGGGCAGGACAGCGCGGGCAACTGGGGCCCGGCCTCCGGCTCACCGTTCGTGGTGCGGGCCGGGATCGTGGGCATCGGCGACTTCGCCGGCGGGCCGGCGCAGTTCGGGCTGGCGCAGAACTCGCCCAACCCGTTCTCGCCGCTCACCGAGATTCGCTTCAGCCTCGCCGCCGCGGGCGCCGCGCAGCTGCGGATCTTCGACGTCAACGGCAAGATGGTGCGCAATCTGTTCGCAGCGCCGCTCACCGCCGGGCCGCACGCGGCGAAGTGGGACGGTCGCGATGAGAAGGGCTTCCGGGTGCCGGGGGGCGTGTACTTCTACCGTCTCGACACGCCGGACCACACCGCCACGCGCAAGCTGATCAAGATGAACTAGTATCGCGCGGCGAGGTGCGGACCTCGCCGGGAAAACACTGTGCCGTCCCCGCGCTGCCCTCGGGATCTTCGGATCCCGGGGGTATCGTGTTGGTGCGAACCGGAGTGCCCATCGCGCGCCACCTGCCTGATGCGCGGGGCGCCGGGAACTGGCCCCCGATTTGCGCGTATGGCAGGAGGGCACGGACTGGACACGCGGCCATCCGCGGGCCAGAATGGACACTGCGGCGCACGTGCTTTCCCCCGCTTCGCGCGCGCCGGACCACCACAGTGCTCGCAGTCCCGCACGACCCTCGTTTCGCCGCCCCCACGACGGGCGTGCGTTTGGCGTTCGTCCACGAAGGAGCTGTCATCCATGCGCGACCGTGGCGTTGTCCGCTCGTTGTCCCTGACCTTCCGTGTTGGCGCTCGTGCGGGCTACCGGTACGCCGCGACGGCCATCGCCGTGGCCGTCGTGGTGTGCGCTGCCGCTGCGCCCGCTGCCCGCGCGCGCACGGCCACCGCGCTGCCATCCGCCGGCGCCGCCGCGTCCGCCCCCCGGGCGAGCGCGCCGCTGGGCGACGGGGAACTGGTGCCCTACGCCACCCCGCCGACGCCCGACGCGAGCTGGATTCGCCTGTCCAACGGCATCGCCTTCGACACCGCGCTGTCCGAGCCGCCGGCCGACGCGCCGTCGAGCGGCGCGGAGGGGGGCCCGGGCCCCGCCTATCACATCGTGCAATTGCGCGGCCCGGTTACCCCGGCGATGCGCGCGGCGCTCGAGCGCGCCGGTGCGGAAATCGTGTCGTACCTGCCCGAATACGCCTTCGTCGTCCGGGCGGAAACCGCCGCGCTGGGCCGCGTGCGGGCGCTGTCGGACGTGCGGTGGAGCGGGCCATACCAGCCGGCCTACAAACTGTCCGCCTCGCTGTCGCGGCGGCTCGCGGAAACGGGCGCCACGGGTGACCCGCTCGAACTGCGCGTGCTGTTCTTCCCGCGCGAAGAGATGCCGGAGGCGCTGGCCGCGGTGCTGTCCACCGGCGCGCTCGTCACCCGCAGCTCGGACAACGGCATCAACAAGCTGGCGATCCTCCGCGTGCCGCCGGCCGTGGTGCCGGCATTGTCGCGGCTGCGCGCGGTGGCCTGGCTCGAACCCTACTCGGGGAACGTCTCGCACAACGCGACGGCGCAGTGGATCACCCAGACCCACGTCACCAACAGCCGCGCCATCTGGGACCGCGGCCTGCGCGGCGAGGGACAGATCCTCAGCACCAGCGACACCGGCGTGCGCACCACCCACGACATGTTCCGCGATCCCGCGGTCACCATTCTCGGCAGCACCACGGACTACCCGACCCATCGCAAGATCATCGCCTACCGCGTCATGCCGGGCGCCACCTTCGGCGACGAGAACTCGCAGGGCACCACCTACCACGGCACGCACACCGCGGGTTCGCTCGGGGGCGACGATTCCTACGTCGGCGGCATCAGCGGCTACGATGGCATGTCGCTGAAGAACAAGCTGTACGTGCTCGACATCGGCACCGGCACCGGCGGCAACCTGGTGGTGCCGGCGGACCTCAACGACCTGCTGGTCTATCCGTATCAAGGCAACACCGCGGGACACGCCTTCGCCATCTCGCAGTCGTGGGGCCTGCCGGCGAGCGCCGGCGAGCAGGGCGTGTACGAGGCCGAGGCGATGCAGATCGACCAGTTCATGTGGGCGCACAAGGACTTCCTCGTTGTGCAGTCGGCCGGGAACGACGGGTCGGCGGTCGGCACCGTCGAACCGCCGGCGACCTGCAAGAGCTGCGTCTCGGTCGGCGCCACCGACGACATCACCGGCAACTCGATTCCCTATTACTCCGGCCGTGGGCCGACGCTGGACGGACGGGTCAAGCCGACGGTGGTGGCGCCCGGCGACGCGGTGTGGTCGTCGAACGGCACCGCCGACAACAGCTACCACCAACTCAGTGGCACCAGCATGGCAACGCCGATCACCGCGAGTTCGTGCGCCATGCTGCGGCAGTACCTGACCGAGGGGTGGTATCCCTCCGGCGCCAAGGTCGCGGCCGACGCGGTGACGAACCCGAGCGCGGCGCTGATCAAGGCGATGCTGGTGAACTCCGCCGATCCCGGGTCGACATGGCCGGACAACAGCTTCGGCTGGGGACGGGTCGATCTCGACTCGGTGCTCGCCTTCACCGGCGACACGCGCGACCTCGCGCTGATCGACTTCACGACCGGGTTGGAGACGGCGCAGGGACTCGACTACAAAGTCAGCGTGATCGGCAGCACCATTCCACTCAAGGTCACCCTGGTGTGGACGGACTACCCGGCCTCGCTCTCCGCCGCGAAGCAACTCGTGAACGACCTCGACCTCTCGGTCATCGGGCCCGGGGGCACCTATCTCGGCAACGTCATCGCCGGCAACCAGTCAACGACCGGCGGCAGCGCCGACCGTACGAACGTCGAGGAATGGGTGCGCATCAATGCCGCGCCCGGGGGCTCCTACACGATCCGCGTCGGCGCCACCAACGTGCCGGTCGGGCCGCAGCCCTTCGCGCTGGTCGTCACCGGCGATCTCGATCGCGGCAGCGCCACCCTCAGCCTCGAGAAGCCGGCGTACAACGTCGGCAATCTCCTCGACATCCGTCTCGAGGACACCACGCCGGGACTCGGCGCCGCGAGCGTCGTGCTCACCAGTTCCTCGGGCGACCAGGAGAACGTCACGCTGACCCCGGCGGGCGGCGGGCTGTTCACCGGCTCGAAGGCGCTGGTGTTCGCCGCGACGGTGGCGCCGTTCGACGGCGTGTTCACCGCGGCGGCGGGCGACGTGATCACCGTCACATACACAGACGCCTCGCCGGCTGCCACCCGCACCACCACCGCGATTGTCGACGCCACCCAGGTCGTCTCCACCCAGGTGCGGGTCACCAACGCCGGGCGATCCACGGCGTCGTTCGGGTGGACCACCTCGCAGGGCGCTCGCGGCCGCATCGACTACGGCACGACGCCGTCGCTGGGATCGAGCAGCGCCACCGAGCCGGATCTCGTCTTCGCGCATGCGATCACGCTCACCGGATTGCTGCCCGGCACCCTCTACTACTACGACGCGGTCTCGGTGGACGGCTCGGGCAACACCACGCGCGATGACAACGGCGGGCGTCACTACACGTTCACCACCGGCTCGGTCGCGCCCGACGTGTACCTCGTGCTCGGCGACAGCTCGTTCCCGGCCGACAACCTCGCGCGGTACGCCGCGGCCTTCGCCCGCTCCGGCTGGAGCTACGACTACACCTACGCGGACGTCGCCGGCGACCCGCCGCTGGGGGACACGAACAGTGGCCTGCGCAGCTACCCGGTCGTGTGGTGGAACACCGGCCTCGAGCAGTATCCGCAGATGACCGACAACCAGCGCACGCTCTGGACTTCGCTGCACGACGGCGGCGCGCGCGTGGCGATGAGTTCGCACGATGTCGAGTGGGACTTCAGCTCGACGCAGAGCCCGGACTACTCGTCGGCGCGCAAGACCTTCGTCCAGAATTACCTCCACGGCACCTACAAGGTCGATCCGGACCCGATCACCTACATCGGCGGAGTCTCGGGAGACCCGATCAGCGGCAACTTCGTGTTCGGGATTCCCTATGTCGAATTTCGGAGTGGCGGCGCCGGCGATGAGGTGACGCCGACCAGCGGCACCGGCGTGGCGGGTACCGCGAGCGCGAGCTGGATCGACGACTTCACGCCGGATAACGTCGGCGTGCGCTGGCTCTCCACGTCCAACCTCGGCACGCCGGGCACGGCCGCGTGGGCCGGCCAGCCGACGCGTGTCGCGTCGATGTTCTGGGAGTACACGCAGCTCAACCCGAGCATCGCCGACGACCCGACGCGCGCCGATGTCCTCGACAAGACGCTGCGCTGGCTGACCGGCCGCGGCCACCCGACGGCGAGCATCAGCTCGGTGACGCCAGGGCAGACGACGGTCAACATCG
>JBKJUD010000128.1:0-6996 GCA_046590735.1 Candidatus Eiseniibacteriota bacterium
GAGATCGCGGCCGGCGAGGTGCCGCACCCACTCGCGCACGTCCAACACGGCGAGGCCACGACGTTCTTCACGCTGCGTGGCCGCAGCGAGCTCGCGGGCCTCACCGTGTTGGACGTGCGCGAGTGGGTGCGGCACCTCGCCGGCCGCGATCTCAACCCGCGCAGCATCGCGCGCAAACTGGCGGCGCTGCGCAGCGGGCTCGATCTCGCGCTCGAGCGCGGGCTGCTGCCGGTCAACCCGGCCCGCGCGGTGCGGCCGCCGCGTTCCCGGCGCCCGTTGCCGGCATTCCTCACCGAGCGTGAGACGGGCGACCTGTTCGCCGCCTTTGCCGCCGACACCCGGCCGCCGGGGAACGGCCCGGTGTGCATGCGCTGGGCCCGCGATCGTGCCATCCTCGAATTGTTGTACGGCGGGGGATTGCGCTTGTCCGAATTGCTCGGGCTCGACCTCGCCGACATCGACCACGCGCAGGCGTTGGTGCGGGTGCTCGGCAAGGGACGCAAGGAACGCATCGTGCCCCTGGGCGCCCCGGCGCTGGATGCTGTCCGCACCTACGCCAGCTTGCGGCCGGCGCCCGCGGCCGGCACACGCGCGGTGTTTCTCGGCCGCGGCGGCAACCGACTCTCCCCGCGCATGGCCCGCCTGATCGTGAGCCGCGCGCTCCGTCGCATCGCCGAGCGCGCCCGCATGTCGCCGCACGCGCTGCGTCATTCCTTCGCCACGCACCTGCTCGATCGCGGCGCCGACATCCGCACCGTGCAGGAGCTGCTCGGGCACGCGTCGATCGCCACCACGCAGATCTACACCCACGTCACGGTGGAACGGCTGCGCGCCAGCTACGACGCCGCCCACCCGCGCGGCGGCTGATGGCCGCGCGCCGACCGGAGACTTCGATGCCCGACACTCGACGCGTTTCACCGGCTGCCCCCGCGCGCGCGCGCATGCGCGCCACCACCATCCTCGGGGTGCGCCGTGACGGCAAGGCCGCGATGGGCGGCGATGGGCAGGTGACCTTCGGCGACATGATCCTCAAGCACAACGCGCGCAAGGTGCGCAAGCTGTACAGGGACACCGTGGTCGCGGGTTTCGCGGGCGCCGCCGCCGATGCCTTCACGCTGTTCGACAAGTTCGAGGCAGCCCTGGAAGCCGCCCATGGCCACCTCCCGCGCGCGGCGGTGAGCCTGGCGCGCGCCTGGCGCAGCGACCGCATGCTCCGGCGTCTCGAGGCGCAACTGGCGGTCATGGACGCCGAGCACGCCATGATCCTTTCGGGCACCGGCGACCTGATCGAGGTCGAGGGCGGCATCCTCGCCATCGGCAGCGGGGCCGCGTACGCGCTGGGCGCGGCGCACGCACTGTCGCGGCACGCGTCCATGGCCCCCTCCGAGATCGTGCAGGCCAGCCTGCAGCTCGCCGGCGAGATGTGTGTCTACACCAACACCAGCATCGTGGTGGAGGAGGTGGGGGGATGAGCGAGACTGCCGTCGCCACCCTGCACGACCTCACGCC
Organism: Candidatus Eiseniibacteriota bacterium; assembly: GCA_046590735.1. Taxonomy (GTDB): domain Bacteria; phylum Eisenbacteria; class RBG-16-71-46; order CAZEPH01; family CAZEPH01; genus JBKJUD01. The sequence continues at coordinate 1,510 of JBKJUD010000128.1, forward strand.
TCGGGACATCGTGCGCGAGCTGGATCACTACGTCATCGGGCAGGCCAACGCCAAACGGATGGTCGCCATCGCGCTGCGCAATCGCTGGCGCCGGCAGAGGGTGGCCGACGACCTGCGCGACGACATCATGCCGCATAACATCTTGCTGATCGGCCCCACCGGCGTCGGGAAGACGGAGATCGCGCGGCGGCTGGCCAAGCTGGCGGGAGCGCCGTTCATCAAGGTGGAAGCGTCCAAGTTCACCGAGGTCGGATACGTCGGCCGCGATGTCGAATCGATCGTGCGCGACCTGCTCGATGTCGGCATCGAGCTGGTGCGCGCCGAGCGGCGCGAGTCGACCGACGCCCGCGCCAAGCGCCACGCCGAGGAGCGCATGCTCGACCTGCTGCTGCCCCCGCCCCCGCGCCGCGCGCCCGCCGCGGAGGACGCGTCGGAGGACAGTTACAGCCGGTCGCGGGAACGCGTGCGCGATGAGTTGCGACGCGGCGCGCTCGACCACCGGCCGGTGGAGTTCGAGCTGACCGAGAAGCCGACGATGCCCTTTATCGCCACGCCGGGGATGGACCTGACGCAGGGCGGGCTCGGCGACTCGCTGTCGCGGCTATTTCCGCCGCGCACGGTGCGCAAGACAATGACGGTGGGCGAGGCGCGCGGCGTGATCGAGTCAGAGGAGACCGAGAAGCTCGTCGACATGGACAGCGTCACCCAGGAAGCGGTACGCCGCACGCAGGAACTCGGCATCGTGTTCCTCGACGAGTTCGACAAGATCTGCGGGGACGAGGCACGCCACGGCCCCGACATTTCGCGCGAGGGCGTGCAACGCGACCTGCTGCCGATCGTCGAAGGGTCGACCGTCACCACCAAGCACGGGATGGTGCGCACCGACCACATCCTGTTCATCGCAGCCGGGGCCTTCCATCACAGCAAGCCGTCGGACCTCATCCCCGAACTCCAGGGCCGCTTCCCGATCCGCGTCGAACTCGACTCGCTCACCCGCGACGATTTCGTGCGGATCCTGCAGGAGCCGCGGAACGCGCTGCTCACGCAGTACCAGGCGCTGTTCGCCACCGAGGGGTACGCGCTGCACTTCACGCCGGACGCGGTGGAAGCGATCGCCGATGTCGCGGCGGCGGTGAACGACCGGCAGGAGAACATCGGTGCGCGACGGCTGCACACAGTCATGAACGCGCTGCTCGAAGACGTGCTGTTCGACGTCCCGGACCGCGCGGCGCACGACATCCACGTCGATGCCGCCCTGGTGCGCGGGCGCCTCGACAGCCTGGCCGGTGACGAAGATCTCAGCCGCTTCATCCTGTAGCGTCACGATGACCTTCGCGCGCCGCCGGCGGCGCGCCAGACGGAAGGGATGCAGACATGGGCAATCGGGAATCCGCGTCGGCGGACACGCCGTCGCATTTTCTCTGCATCGACGACTGGAGCCGTGCGCGCCTCGACGACGCGCTGGCGCTGGCGGCCACGCTGAAGGCCGAGGCGAAGCACGGCGTGCGGCGCGCCACCCACGCCGGACAGTCCGTGGCGTTGGTGTTTCACAAGCCAAGCCTGCGCACGCGCGTGTCCTTCGAGGTGGCGCTCGCACAGCTCGGCGCCCGCGGCATCTATCTCACCGACGCCGAGATCGGATTGCACAGCCGCGAACCGGTGGAGGACGTGGCCCGCGTCCTCTCGCGGTACGTCCAGGCGGTCGTCATCCGTACCTTCGCGCAGCAGACGGTGGACGACCTCGCGCGCTGCGGCAGCGTGCCGGTGATCAACGCGCTGACCGACCTCTCGCATCCCTGCCAGATCCTCGGCGACCTGTTCACCGCGCGTGAGGCCGGCTTCACGCTCGACGGCCTTGCGGTCGCCTTCATCGGCGACGGCAACAACGTCGCCAACTCCTGGATCGAGGCGAGCGCGCGGTTCGCGCTCGACCTGCGCATCGCCTGCCCGGTCGGCGACGAGCCGGATCCCGCCACGCTGGCGCGCGCGCGCGCTGCCGGCGCGCAGGTGCGGGTGCTGCACGACCCGCGCGAGGCGGTCGAGGGCGCGCATGTACTCTACACCGACGTATGGGCGAGCATGGGCCAGGAGGCGGAGAAGGCCACGCGCGCCGCGCGCTTCGCCGGCTTCACGATCGACGAAACCTTGGTGGCGCGCGCCCGTCGCGATGCCATCGTCATGCACTGCCTGCCGGCGCATCGCGGCGAGGAGATTTCCGCAGCGGTGATGGAAGGCGCGCGCTCGGTGGTGTTCGACGAGGCAGAGAATCGCCTCCACGTTCAACGCGCGGTGCTGGCCCTGCTGCTCCCGGCAACCCCGGCGTGAGTCGCCTACTGCGCGCAACGGCTGCGCGGCTCGCCCTGGCGTGCGCGCTGGCGGGCGCCACGGGATGCGCGAAACCGTTACCGCCGCCCGGTGGCCCAATCGATACCACGCCACCCCGGCTGGTCCGGAGCGAACCGGCGATGGGGGAATCGGGCCAGGACTCGCTGCACGCCTTGCGCTTCGAATTCAGCGAGTCGATGGACCACCGTTCGGTGCAGACCGGCGTGGTGGTCAGTCCGTCGCCGGGCCCCCTGCAGTGGCGGTGGGAGGGACGCACCGGATCCGCGCTGTTGACCCAGCCGCTGGCACCGGCGACGACCTACTCGGTGCTGATCATGCCGACACTGGCCGATGCCAAGGGCAATCGCATCGGTGCCGCGTCCGCGGTGCGCTTCAGCACCGGCGCCGCACTCGACTCGGGACGCGTCAGCGGCACGGTCAGCGGACAACGCACGCGGGGGGGCGGCGTGTACATCGTGCTGCGTCGCGACGATCGCCTGCGCAGCGCCGCCGAGGCGGTGGTTCGCGCGCAGGAAGGTCGCAACGCCGAGGATGTGCTTGCCGGCGCGTCGCTGGCCGAACTCGGCGAGCACGTCGCGCTCGCCGACGCGCAGGGCGCGTTCACCGTCGAGGGGCTGCCGGACGGGCGCTACACGGTCGCCGCTTTTGCCGACCGCAACAACAACCGCGCCTTCGATCCCGACCGCGACGTCCTCGGCGTCGCCTGCGAGCGGGTGGAGGTCCGCGCGGGCTCGCCGCCACCCGCCGTACGGTTGTCGGTGGGGGACATCGACGAGCGTCCGCAGGTGGCGGGCAGCGTCACCGATTCGGTGCGTGTGCTGGCGCTGGCACGGGGCGATACCGCCGCTGCAGATTCCCTGCATCGCCTGGCGATCTGGGTGATGGTGGCCGGTGATTCCGGCCGGGTGGTCCGCGCCGACAGCGCGGGCGTGTTCCGCGCCTCCGATCTCGCACCCGGCGCCTACCGCCTGCGCGCCTTCCGTGACGTGGATGGCGACTCCACGTGGGCGGCCGGTCGGGAACCGGCCTCGGATTCGCTCGAGATCTGCGCGGGGTGGGGCGCCGACTTCAGCGGCCTGCGTCTGGTCCTGCGGGCGCCGCCGCCGCCGCCGGTCGCCCCGGCGCCGCCCCTTCCCGCGCCGCCGGCCGAGCGCAAGCGGCGCCCGCGCTGAGCCACGGCGCGTGGTGGTCCCGTCGCCGTCGTGGCGTCCCCGCGGGGCAGCGGGTACCATGGGCACAGAAGCGGAAGGAGGCGGAATGCGTGACCTGAATTTCAGCAAGATGAGCGGCGCCGGCAACGATTTCGTCGTCGCCGACGCCCGCACCGGCGTCGGCGAGGCGCTGCTGCGCGGGGACCTGCCCGCCTTTGTGCGTGCCGTCTGCCACCGTCAGTTCGGCATCGGGGCGGACGGCGTCCTGCTCGTCCAACTGCCCGACCCCGGCAGCGCCGACGATTTCCGCATGCGCTACTTCAACGCCGACGGCAGCGAGGCCGAGATGTGCGGCAACGGCGCCCGCTGCATCAGCCGCTTCGCGCTCCGCGCGGGCCTCGGCGCGCACGGCAGGGTCCGCTTCGCCACGCTCGCCGGTGGCTATAGCGGCCGGCTCAACGGCGACGTGGTGCGGGTGAACATGCAACCCCCCACCGAGTTGCGCGACCCGGTCGTCGCGCGCGTCGGCGAGGCCGAGTTCGCCGGCGTCGCGCTCAACACCGGCGTGCCACACTACGTCGTCTGGCGCGACGCTGTCGACGAGGACGATGTCGTGACGTGGGGCCGTGCGCTGCGTTTCGCTCCCCAATTCGCACCCGCCGGCTCCAACATCAACTTCGTGCAGCGGCAGGGCGAGAGACTCCGCGTGCGCACCTACGAACGTGGCGTCGAGGACGAGACGCTCGCGTGCGGCACCGGGCTCACCGCGAGCGCACTGGCCGCCGCGCGGCGATGGGACCTTCCGAGCCCGATCGTGCTGCGCGCGCGCAGCGGCCTCGACCTGCGCGTCTACTTCACCCGCGAGGGTGACGACTTCCGTGACGTGCAACTGGAAGGGGAGGCGCGGTTTGTATTCGACGGACGCCTGCCCGTCCCCGACGCGTGGCTGACGCCGGCCGCGCCGGCGCCGGTTCCGGCCGCCCGATAAGGAGGTTCCATGTTCGAGGGATTCTCGGTCGCGATGGTCACGCCGTTCCACGACGATGCGCTGGACATCGCGGCGCTCGAGCGCCTCGTCGCCCATCTGCTCGAGGGGGGCGCCGACGGTCTGGTGGCGCTCGGCTCGACGGGGGAAGCGGCGACGCAGACGCACGAGGAGCGGCGGACCGTACTACGCGAGGTGATCCGGCTGGTCCAGGGTCGCGCCTGGGTGGTGGCCGGCACCGGTACCAACAACACGGCCGAGAGCATCGCCCTCACCCAGATGGCGAAGGACGAAGGCGCGCAGGGCGCGATGGTGGTCACGCCCTACTACAACAAGCCGACGCCCGCCGGCCAGGTGGCGCACCTGCGCACCATCGCCGAGGCGGTGCCGTTCGACTACATCGTCTACAACGTGCCGGGCCGCACCGCCACCAACACGCTGCCTCAGACTATCGGGCAGCTGGCGCACATTCCCGGCGTGCAGGCGGTGAAGGAAGCCAGCGGCGTGGTCGACCAGGCCAGCGCCATCCTGTCGGCCCACGGCGACCTGACCGTGCTGGCCGGCGATGACTCGCTCGCCGTGCCGCTGATGGCGATCGGGGCGAAGGGTGTGATCAGCGTGACGGGCAACGTCGCGCCGCGCGAGATGTCGCAGATGGTGTCGACCGCCGCAGCGGGCGACATGCAGGCAGCCGGCGCTGCGCATCGACGGCTCTTCCCGCTCATGCGCTCCATGTTCCTCGAGTCGAACCCCGGGCCGGTGAAGGACGCGCTGTGGCAGCTCGGGGTGTGCGACCCGGACGTCCGCCTGCCGCTGGTCGGAGTGACCGCGGAGACGCGCGAGGCGCTGGCCGCGCAGATGGCGCTGTGCGGCATCGGCGTGCATCCCACCACCGCATGACGGCGCCGCCGCCGGTTTCGCTCATCGTGGTCGGCGCGGGTGGACGCATGGGCACGCTCGTCACGTCCGCCGCGCTCGCCGATGCGCGCTTCCGGGTGCACGCAT
>JBKJUD010000306.1:0-5484 GCA_046590735.1 Candidatus Eiseniibacteriota bacterium
CAGGGTGTCGCCCGCCAACACGTCGGCGGTCGGTACTTCGATCTCCACCCCGCCGCGGAGGACCGAGGCCTTGGTGGGCGTGAGATCCATCAGCGCCTTGATCGCCGACGAGGCGCCGGCGCGGGCGCGCATCTCCAGCCAGTGGCCGAGGAGGATGAAGACCAGGAGCACCGAGGCGGCTTCGAAGAACTGGCCCCCACCCTCGAACAGGAAGGTACTGCCCACACTGAACAGATATCCAGTGCCGACACTCAACACGATCAGCGGGTCGAATGTCTTGGCGGTCTTGACCGCGTCGCGGAAGTTGCCGGAGTCCTCCCCGCCGATGAAGATGAGCCGGCCGTCGGCGAGCAGGGTCGGGATGTGGCAGCCTTGCTCCGAAGGGAGGTGCCGGGAAACGTCTTCGTCCCGGTCACCGAGTTGAAGCGCACCGGCCCCTGCGTGTCATGACAATAGAAGATCGTGCCGTCGGGGAGGAGGCTACCGGAGTTCGAGGCGTAGAGACTTTCCGGATCGGAATTGCCGATCGTGGTCCAGCATCCCGGATGGATGTCGGCTACGAGCGCAAAATCCTGCACGACATCGCTCAACGCCACGCGTCGCGGGAATTCCGCATACGCCCGGCCCACCGCCGACGCGCCGACCCGCCACGATCCGGCCGGCACGGTGTCGATCGTGTACGCGCCCGCCGCGTCGGATCGCACTTCGCGGACGACCGTCGTGTCGGGGTTGACTAGCGTGACGCGGGCGCCGGGCACCACCGCTCCCCCCCCGTGGTGCGGACAACACCCCGCACTTGTGACGCACCGGCCGGCGCCACGTACAGCAGAGCCAGGAGAACAAACTCGGCACCCCGCCGATCGAATGGGCTTCTCATCACAGGACCTCCGAAAGATTGCAGCATGCTCCATGACGACCGGCGTGCCGGGATCCGAGTGCCCCTACGGGGCGCTTCTCCGTCCCGCATGCCGAACTCCCCTCCCCGTGCTCTGGCCAGGAAGTCCCGGCACGCAGTGCGCCGTCGCGGCGGACCGTCGCGACAGCACACCTGCCGGGTCTCCGCAAGAAAGGAATGCAAGATGCGAACACTTCTACTCCTCGGGACGATTCTGCTCCTGACCGGCTGCGCGAAAAAGAGCGGCCCGGACGACATGTCTTCCATGCCCAACTCGGAGACAAGGCACATGAGCATGATGAGCGGTGACATGATGGAGAACATGGCCGCCATGAACGACAGCATGGTCGGACATCTCGGCGCCGCCGACTCGCTCTACGACGAACGCTTCATCGAGATGATGATCCCGCACCATGAAGGCGCGATCCAGATGGCGAAGGATGCCCTGGACAAGTCCCAGCGCCCCGAAATTCAGCAGATGGCGCAGGAGATCATCGCGGGACAGCAGCAGGAAATCGACAACATGAATCGCTGGCGGCACGAGTGGTACGGACGCTGACGCTGTGACACGCACGCGTCGCCGGTGAATCGCGCGGGCCCGTGACCCGCACGGAAAGACTACGGAACGCGACGGGAACGCCGGCGTGCGCGACTGTCCGCACCGCCGGAGTTCTCGCGTGACCCGCGCACCGTGCTTCACCGTCCCGAGGGCGAGGCCGAAAGTCGGGTCGGCCTGGCCTTCGCGCCGCGCCAGATCGGCCGGCGCCGCGGCGACGGCGGCCGTCTCACCCCGCCCCTGGCGCCGGCCGTGTCCGCACGCACGCCGTGACGATGACCAGCGCCCCGAGGGCCAGAGCAGACGCCAGGACATACGGCGCACCGGGCAGGTACACCGCCGCATCCTTCGCCGAGAACGTCGCGAGGATGTGCGTCAACACCGGCGGCGCGATGATCGCCGCCAGACTTTGCAGGCTGGCGACGCCCCCCTGGAGTTCGCCCTGACTGTCCGCCTCAACCAACTTCGACAGCGTCGCATTCATCGACGGGAAGACCAGACCCTGCAGCGCGGCGAGCGCCAGCACGAGGTACACCATCCAGCCGAAGGGCACCAGCGCGGTGCCGAGAAACCCGCACGCGCCGACCGCCAGGCCGAGCACGATGGCGCGCCGCTCGCCCAGACACGGAATGAGCCGCCGGGTGAGAAATGCCTGGGCCACCGCCATCGTCAGGCCCGCCCAGGCCAGCGACGCGCCCACCGCGTGCGCGCTCCAGCCGAACTTGAGTTTGGTGAAGAAGGCCCACGTGGACGGATACGTCTGGTGCGCCAGCATCCACAGGAACCAGGCCACGAACAACGGGCGCGCCTCGCGATGCCGGGCCAGCGAGCGGAAGGTGCCGAAGGGGTTCGCGCGTCGGATATTGAAGGTGCGGCGGCTCCCCGCCCGGAGCGACTCGGGGAGGAAGAAAAACATCGCCGTCGCATTCGCCAGCGCCAGCGCCGAGGCGACGAAGAAGGGCATCCGGGGACTGAAGCCGCCGAGCAATCCCCCGATCGCCGGACCGATGGTGAATCCGAGGCCGAACGCGGCGCCGATCAGGCCGAAGTTCTGCGCCCGGCGTTCCGGCGGCGTGATGTCGGCGATGTAGGCCGCGGCGGGCACGAATGTGGCACCGGTGATGCCGGCGATGGCGCGGGTCACGAACAGCCACCCGAACGTCGGCGCGAGACCCATCGCCAGATAGTCGAGCGCGAAGGCCAGCATGCATCCCAGCAGCACCGGCCGCCGGCCGAAGTGATCGCCGAGGCCGCCCATCACCGGGCTGAAGAGCAGTTGCATCGCCGCGAACATGCCCATCAGCCAGCCGGAGTAGCGGGCCGCGTCGCCCAGTGTGGTGTGGGTGAGGGAAACGATGAGATCGGGCGTGACCGGAATGACGATGCCGAACCCGATGGTGTCGATCAACAGCGCGCCGAGCACGATGAACAGGGCACGCGATTCCGGCGGCCAGGGGGCTTGGGACTGTCGGGACACGGGATCTCCCACGTAAGATGCGAGGCGCCGGGAGGGGCGCGGCAGACGCGGTGCACCCTACCACAGGGAATTGCACGGACAGGAGGACCAGCGTGGGGCGCAAGCGGGTGATCGTCGTGGGAGCGGGGGCCGCGGGACTCAGCGCGGCCATCGCCGCCGCCGAGGCCGGCGCCGCGGTTGTCCTGCTCAACGCCCATCCGCGCATCGGCCTGAAGATCCTGATGTCCGGCGGGACGCGCTGCAACGTCACCCATCGCACCGTCGACGCGCGCGACTTCCGCGGCGGATCACAGAAGGTGGTGGCGCGCATCCTCCGCGCCTTCACGCCGGCACAGACGCTGGCGTGGTTTGCCGCGATGGGCGTCGGGCTGAAACTGGAGGACACCGGCAAGTACTTCCCTGAGAGCGACGACGCGCAGACGGTGCTCGACGCGCTGCTCGCCGATGCGCGCCGCGCCGGCGTGAGCATCCGCGCCGGCGTGCAGGTCACCCGTCTCGCGTCCGGCGCACCGGCCGCGCTGTGGCGGGTGGGCACGATCGCCGCCAGCGGCAGCCTCGCGTTTCCCGGCACCGCCGGCGCCTACGGGCGAATCGAATGGCCGCTCTCCCCCGCCGCGCCTGATGCCTGGCACGACGCCGACGCCGTGGTGCTCGCCACCGGCGGGCTTTCCTTCCCGCGCACCGGCAGCGACGGCACCGGCTACAGCCTGGTGCAGGCGCTGGGCCACACGCTGGAGCCGCCGATTCCCGCGCTCACCCCGCTCACCGCGCAAGATCCGCTGTGCACGATGGCGCCGGGCCTGACGTTTCCCGCCGCGCTCACGCTGTGGGTGGCCGGCAAGCGGCAGGTCACCTGCGCCGGTTCGCTGCTGATCACGCACGTCGGCTTCAGCGGCCCGGCGGCGCTCGATCTGTCGCGGCACTGGTTGCGCGCGGCGGGCGACCCGGCCCGGCGCGTGACGCTGAATGTCTTGCCGGACACCGCGCCCGCCGCGCTCGCCGAAGCCTGGCTGCAGGCGCAGCGCGACGAGCCGAAGCAGACCGCGCGCCGCTTCCTCGCCGCGCGCATGCCCGAGCGTCTCGCCGAGGCGCTGTGCGCGGAGTCCGGCATCGCGGCGGCGACGCCGCTCGGCCAGGTGGACAAGGCGCGGCGCGGCGCGGTGCTGGGGCGCGTGTTCGAGCGCGAGTTGCCGGTGACCGGCACGCTGGGCTTCGAGAAGGCCGAAGTGACCGCCGGCGGCGTCCCGCTCGCCGAGGTCGATGCCAGCACGCTGGAGTCGCGGCGCGCGCCCGGCGTGTTTCTCTGCGGCGAGATCCTCGACGTCGACGGGCGCCTGGGTGGCTTCAATTTCCAGTGGGCGTGGTCGAGCGGGCACGTCGCCGGCGCGGCCGCGGCGCGCGCCGGCGCGCCGCGGGGCGCGGCATGACCCGCACGCGGCTGAAGGTCTGTTGTATCGCGAGCCTGGCCGAGGCGCAGCTCGCGGTGGCACACGGCGCCGACGCGCTCGGGCTCGTCTCGGCGATGCCGAGCGGGCCCGGGGTCATCGACGACGATCTCATCGCCACGCTGGCCGCGTCGACACCGCCCGGCGTGGCATCGTTCCTGCTCACCAGCCTGCAGTCCGCGCCCGCGATCATCGCGCAGCAGCGCCGTCTGCGCGCCACCACGCTGCAACTCGTCGACACGCTGCTCGAGGGCACCCACGCGGAACTGCGCGCGGCATTGCCGGGCATCGGCTTGGTGCAAGTGGTGCACGTCACCGGGCCGGCGTCCGTCGCCGAAGCGGTGGCGGTGGCGCCGCACGTCGATGCGGTGCTGCTCGATTCGGGCAACCCGGCGCTGGCGGTGAAGCAACTCGGCGGCACCGGCCGCTCCCACGACTGGGCGCTCAGCCGCGCGATCCGCGATCGGATCGGCACGCCGGTGTACCTGGCCGGCGGCCTGCACGCGGGCAACATCGCCGAGGCGGTGCGGCAGGTGCGGCCCTTCGGGGTCGACCTGTGCAGCGGCGTGCGCACCGACGGGCAGCTCGATGCGCGCACACTCGCCGCCTTCATCGCCGCGCTGCGTCAGGAGGACTCCGCCACATGACCGATCGCCCGCCCGCGCCCCTCGCGCCCTCGACCCGACGCCGCTGGGACATCGTCACGCTGGTGGCGCTTCTCGTCCTGCTCGCGACGATGCTGTTGCTCTACCGCGCAGACGCCCTGGTCGCCGCGGGATGGCCGGGGAAAGTCGTGCAGGCCGGGGCCATCGCGCTGATGCTCTGGGCGCGCATCGCCTTCGGCTCGCGTTCGTTTCACGCCACTGCCTCACCGACGGCGGGCGGCGTGCTTTCCCATGGGCCGTATCGCTACTGGCGCCATCCCATTTACGCGGCGATCATCTACGGTCTGGGCGCCGGCGTGGTCACGCATCTCTCGCCCACGACGCTCGCGCTGGGCGCGGTGATCGTGGCCGCGTCGGTGGCCCGCATGGTGGCGGAGGAACGCTGCCTGCTCGCCGTGTATCCGGAGTATGCGGCGTACGCCGCATACTCCGGATACACGGCGAGC